>NZ_RSCK01000026.1:0-76137 GCF_003991895.1 Chroococcidiopsis cubana SAG 39.79 | reverse complement strand
CGTCTTTAGATATCCATCCTCATGGCTTGCCAGCTCTACCTCCTACTATTTTTTGAGCCGTCGAACTCACGTTGTACAAATAGCCTTTAGCGTTGAAAGGTACTGAAGTTGGTTGGGTATTGCCTTTAGTGTCTGTAGCCTTTGCCTGAAGCTGATATTTGCCAGGACGAGCATTCCAATCTACATCCCATCTCACCCAAGCTCCATCAAGGTTAGGCTCTCGGAGTCGTGCCGCTTGCCAGGTTTTGCCCCCATCAAGGCTGACCTCAACTTTGGCAATTTTACTGCCAGCAGACCAAGAACGCCCTCGCAATAAATGTTCTCCTGCGGGCATTTTGGCATCCCAAGCCAGCTCGAAAGCACTTTTGATATTTTGCGCCGTGATAATCGTGCCTTTAGCAGGGGGATTGGGTTGATAGTCGGAGCCGATTAAGACATAACTTTCCGTGTTCCATGTGGAAAACAGAGGTTTTTCTGAAACTTCAATCCGCCCTACCCATTTGATACTAGCCGCACCCAGCCAGCCTGGAACGAAGGCACGGATGGGGAAACCGTGGTCTGCTGGTAGAGTTTGCCCGTTCATCGCATAGACGAGCAATGTATCTTCCTCTAATGCCTTCGCCAGGGACATCGGACGACGAACTTTCTTTTCGTCTAACCCTTCTGGCATTACGTCTTTTGCGGTGCGTTTGACTCCTGCAAGTTGCAGAACTTCCCACAAAGGTACGCCCGTCCATTCTGCTACACCGATCGCGCCCAGTTTCCACGGCGCTCCGTCGGCTTTTTTTCCCTGGACGGATTCAAAAAAGCTGCGACCGTTACCAGCGCACTCTAGCGCTCGAATCACCGAGACTGATGGTAGAGAAAGGAGTTCGTCGTAAGTAAACTCTCTCGGACGAGACACCCCAGACCCTTCAACCCGCAAGCGCCATGTCTTCTGGTCGATTTTGGGGGTAGCCGTGTGGTTGCGGACGTAGAATAGCTCGTTGGGAACGAGATAGCCTCGGTCATACATGGCTTCCCAACGCATTTCTTGTTGAATGCCTTTGTAATCGTAAAAAAGTTCTGGAGGAACTGATTTAACTACCTCCCCAGCAGCCAGAGCGGGTTCTTCTAGCCGTAAGCGTGGTAAACCGCTACCAATTGCTATTCCCGCACCGACAGTCATAAATTGCAGGAATTTCTTGCGCGACATACCTAAAGTTTTCGCTTTCTGCCAGATAAATTCATCGGCTCTAGCTTGCTGGTAAACTTTTTCGACTAGCAGATCGTTTTCCTTCATGCCTTATATCTCCAGTCGAGTAAATAAGAACAATATTAGGGCTAATTGAGAAATTTTCAAGTAAACAAACAGTTAAGATGGCAAATGAAACTTCTGAAAAACACTGGGCATTTAAATATAGCTATTTCGCTAGATAACAAATTAGTTTTAATGTAGTAATTCCAAACTGAGATGGACTTATACCAGTTTTTTGTAACTATATGTCACAGACTATATGTCACAAAGATATGCGACAGCAGATCCCCTAACTCTCCTTGTAAAAAAGGGAACCAGTGGAGAGGAAATTTTGGACAAAAATAAAGAGAATTAGTATTGGTGTTAAGACTATTATCGATCGCCGATTAGTTATTGGTCATCAACCAAATATGAATCGTACTAAAAGCGTTTTTTAATTAGATATTTTATGACTCAAATAAGCCTTGTATTTATGTCTTAGCTGTAAAACTTGAACAAAGACCTACAAAGTCAAGACGCGGAATTTTGCGCCTCCGTAAGCTTGACATTTAAGTAAAAGCTTATATATCCTAATATTTAAGTGAATGCTTAAATATTATATGAGTAGACCCGCTGCGGGGGGAGATATTTTTCAGGCGATCGCCGATCCAACGCGACGAGCATTGCTGGATCGGTTGCGTGACGGCGAACAACCAGTAAAACAACTGGCTGAACCTTTTGCCATGTCTTTACCAGCCATTTCTCAGCATTTGCAGGTGTTGTGTGAAGTAGGCTTAGTTACCCAACGGCGGGAAGGACGACAGCGGCTTTATCAATTGAATCCTGCACCTTTAAAACAAGTGTCGGAGTGGGTATCGCATTACGAACAGTTCTGGCAAGAGAAATTAGCTGCTCTCGGTGCATATTTGGAGAATAACCGATGCTCAGAGGATTAAAGACCAAAGTTTTCTATCCTTACTCACTGCAGCAAGTCTGGCGGGGACTTACCGAGAGGCGATCGCTTGCCGCATGGTTGATGGACAATGATTTTGAACCGCAGATCGGTCACAAATTTCAATTTCGCACTCATTCCCTACCAGGTTTAGATGGTGTTATCCGTTGCGAAGTTTTAGAAATTGACGCACCAAAACGACTTGCTTACAATTGGCAGGATAGTTATATGAGTCAGCCTTCGATTGTGATTTGGACGCTGACACCTGTTGATGGCGGGACGCAACTTCAGCTAGAACACCGCGAGTTAAATTACGCAACACCTCAGTTACAGGAGGTACGCATTTGTAACCAGAGATCTCGAACTCCCCTAGATCCCATTAACAAGGGGGGGACAGATGCTCCCTTTTCAAGGGGGTTGGGGGATTTCAATGCAGTGACTCATGCTGTAGAGGCGATCGCTCCCAGTTCTACATTTTCACCTACGCATATTGGTGCAGCTCAAATTTTAGAAAGTGTTATTCTCCATTCTTTGTTGAATGGTGGTTGGAATGACAAGCTCGATCGACTACCAAATGTTTTAGCGAGCTTTTTTGATAGTAACGGGTAACTAAATTCTGCTTCCTCACTCTCATTCTCGCTCAGACAATTAAAAATGTATAGCTGTAAGTATACGCCTCGACCCAAGATTTAAATTTGAATTAGGAGGCTATAAAGATGAGTTTTCCCAAACAGTCAAACATTCCTTTTTTTTCTCAGTTTTCAGCTTATGGAGAGAGTTATTTTAATATTTACTCTCGCTTACTAGCTACAAGAGTAATCTTTTTAAGAGGTGACATTACAGAAGAAATAGCTAATTCAATTGTAGCGCAGATGCTATTTCTCGATACGGAAGATTCAGGACGAGATATTTTTCTATATATCAATAGTTCAGGTGGTTCAGTTACGGCTGCATTGACTATTTACGATACAATGACTCAAATCCAGGCGGATATTTGTACCGTCTGCGTTGGAACTGCAAAGGGAATGGCTGCATTATTACTTTCTTCTGGCACAAAAGGAAAAAGATCGGCTTTACCGAATACTCGAATTGCGATCGCACAGCCATTAGCTAGCACTCAAGGGAAAGTAAGCGACATCGAAGTTACAGCTAGAGAAATTGCACATTTAAGAGCAGTATTAATAGCATACTTGCTACTAATACTGCTCGGTCAATAGAACAAATCAAATTCGATACAGAGCGAGAATTTTATCTCAACGCTGAAGCAGCAAAAGAGTATGGATTGATTGACAATATTATTCAAAAGTTGACTGTGTAATTGATTAGTAATTGATAATTGGTTTTGCTTTTTAACTTTTAACTTTTAACTTTCCCATCAAGGAGCAAATATGAAAATTTTAGTTATCGGGGGAACGAATTTTATTGGTCCTGCTGTAGTTAGGCAATTGTATGCAATGGGACATGAAGTCACCGTTTTCCATCGAGGAAAAACAGCAGCAGAGTTACCCGAAGGAATACAACATATATTAGGCGATCGCTCCGCTCTTAGCCAGATGAAAAGTGAATTTGAGCGTCTTTCGCCTCAAGTTGTCGTCGATATGTTTCCCTATACCGAGGCAGATGCGATCGCGCTGATGAATATATTTCAGGGTATCGCAGAGCGCGTTGTTGCTATTAGCAGTATGGATGTCTATCGCGCTTATGCAGTATTTCTGCAAATTGAATCGACTCCAGTTGAGCCGGTTCCCCTAACTGAAAATTCAGCCTTGCGCCAGCAGCTACATTTATTTCGGGAAATGGCTGAAAGACCGCTGAACGCTCCGGCAGATTATGAAAAGATTTTGGTCGAACGGGTAGTGATGAATTCTGCCGATTTAACTGGTACAATTGTACGGTTGCCAATGGTTTACGGGACGCAAGATCCTCTCAACCGTCTATTCCCCTACTTAAAGCGAATGGATGAAGACCGTCCGGCGATCGTCTTGCCAGAAAGCATAGCTCAATGGCGCGGTTCCTACGGGTATGTAGAGAATGTTGCTTACGCGATCGCTTTGGCAGCTACAAACGAACGTGCTAAGGGACGTATTTATCATGTTGCAGATGCAGAAGTTTTAACTGAGGCAGAAAGACTGAGCAGAGTTGGACGAGTCGCAGGCTGGTAAGGCAAAATTGTGACTGTTGCCACAGAATCTTTACCGACAGACTGGAACCTACCATACAACACGGCTCAGCACTGGCTGGTAGATACCACCCGCATTCGGCAGGAACTCGGTTATAGCGAAGTCGTCACGCTAGAAAAGGCGCTAAAAACAACAATTGACTGGCAGCGATCGCATCCACCAACAGAAATTTCTCCGTGGACTGGAAAAGAATTACTCGACTACGCTACTGAAGATCGCATTTTGAAAAGTATTTAATATCAATTGTAAGGTGGACATTGCCCACCTTACACACTCAATAGAGGATGAGATTAGGGGTGAGGGTAATGATATGAAAACTAGCCTCTACCAACTACCAACTACCCATTACCCATTACCCATTACCACTTTTTTATGAAAGCCTTAGAAGCGTATAATCTCAAAAAAACTTTCCGCCGCAACAAACAAAATGTACCAGCAGTGAAGGATGTTTCCTTAACTATCTACCCAGGAGAGATCTTAGCTTTTCTTGGTCCCAATGGTGCAGGTAAAACAACTAGTATCAAAATGATGGCGGGTTTAATTCAGCCTGATTCTGGTTCAGTGAGAATTGTAGGTAAAGATCCTCATCGCAATGCTTCAGCGTTACAAAACCTGGGTGCAGTTTTAGAAGGGAATCGCAACCTTTACTGGCGATTGACTCCAGAGGAAAATTTAGAATATTTTGGCGTATTAAAAGGACTGAATCGACGAGAAGCGCGTCTTGCCGGAAGAGATCTTTTAGAAAGATTTGACTTGTTAGCCAAGCGATATACTCCTGTAGAGCAACTCTCACGGGGAATGCAACAGAAATTAGCATTTGCTGTAGCTTTAGTTCATCGTCCCAAACTTTTATTATTAGATGAACCAACTTTAGGATTAGATGTAGAAGCAACTGAGGATGTAAAAATTCTCGTCCGCGAAATTGCTGCTACCGGTTGTGCTATCTTGCTGACAACTCACCAATTACAAATAGCAGAAATTTTATCAGACCGAATTGCCATTATTCAAAAAGGCGAGATTTTGGCAGAAGCACCCACACAAAAATTGATTCAACAATTTTCTGGTACAGCTTACAAGATAGAAATGGAAACCGCTTTAGATGAAACAAGAATAATAGAATTAGAAACAATTGGTTTAGAGATTGAATCCAGAAGATTTATTTACATCGATCGCCCGGAATTACTCTATAAAGTTCTTGCTGTTCTCCAGCCTTTACCAATTCAATCTGTGGCAAAAGAACAAGCTAATTTAACAGAAATATTTTTACAGATTGTGAAACAAGGTAATAATATTAATGACTGAGTTATTTTTTGCAGAATTAAAACGAACTTGGATTTTACAACGTCGCTATCCAATCGAAGTTGTTGGTATTATTATAGTTACTGTTTCAATTTTTTATGGATTGTTTTTGAGCGCTCGTTACGTTGCTGGGGCGAGTTTTCAATTAGGCGATCGCCTCGATTCAATAGTTATTGGCTACGTGCTTTGGAGCTTAGTTTTATTTGTTATGGGCAACGTTGCTAATAGAATTCAGTACGAAGCTCAAACTGGCACGCTCGAACAACTTTTTCTCTCTCAATTCGGGGCAGTCAAAGTATTTTTAATTCGATCGCTAGCAGCGATAACGTTGCAATTAGCTTTTGTTTTGAGCATTTTATTAACTATAATGCTCTTAACTGGCAGCCGTCTCGATTTTCCTCCAGTTTTGATTTTACCTCTCATAACTGTATTGATGGGAGCGAATGGGATTGCTTTTATAATTGGAGCTTTAGCTTTATTATTTAAGCAGGTAAGCCAATTACAAGTCATATTTCAATTTGGTTTATTATTTCTCCTAGCTACTCCCATAGAAGCATCGACGGGATTTGCCCGAGTCTTAGCAAGTCTATTACCAATTACTCCCAGTGCAGGAATATTACGAGCTTTGATGGCACGCGGAGAGAATTTAAATTTAACTCACATAGCGATCGCTTTCATCAATGGAGTCGTATATCTTGCTCTAGGGATAGGACTATTCCGACTAGCAGAACGCCAAGCAAAGAAACGCGGAATTTTAGGCGGATATTAATCAGTGACTAGTCACTCATCAACAACTAACAACCAACTGGTTGCGAACACAGAACTTGCTTCATCGTTTGCAATAATTCTTGGGCTGTGTAGGGTTTTGCTAAAAAGGCTTGTACTTCTATGTCTGTCATTCCATGAAATTTGTCTTGAGCGGCTAAACCACTAGTAGCAATAATTTTAGTTTGGGGATTGAGTTTTTGTATAGTACGAATTGTGGTAATACCGTCCATTGCAGGCATTAACATATCAATTAAGATTAAATCTATCCGATCGCGGTGTTCTGCGTAGGTGGCGATCGCCTCAATTCCGTCACTAGCAGTGACAACTTTATAATTAAAAGTCTCTAGAGAAGTTTTTGTTGCCTCGCGCACGCCAGCTTCATCATCCACAACCAAAATCAACTCACCGTTCCCATAGGGCGTGTCTTGTTCTGTCTGCCGATAATATTCTACAACTGCCACTGCTGGTAGATAGACTTGAAATTCCGTACCTCTACCGAGTTCGCTCCAAACTTGAATAAATCCATTGTGACCTTTAACAATACCCATGACAGTGGATAGTCCCAGTCCCGTGCCTTTACCGAGTTCTTTGGTCGTGAAAAATGGCTCAAAAATTCTTTCCTGGGTTTCCAGCGACATTCCCTGACCTGTATCTCTGACGGTAACGACGATGTAGGAGCCAGCTTTTGCCTCCAAGTTCATCCTGGCGTAGTGTTCGTCTGCTGTAAAGTTTTCGGCAGAAATTGTCAACGTTCCACCATTAGGCATGGCATCGCGAGCGTTGACGCAGAGATTCATTAGGACTTGATGCAATTGAGTGGCATCCCCAGAGACAGACCACAAATTAGAGGCAATGTTAGTCTGAACCTCGATCGATTTTGGAAAGGTTTGTTTGGCAATTTGGCGAATTTCTGAGATTAAATGCTTAATTTGTAAGTTTGTATACGTTCCCTCTAAACCTCGTGCAAAAGAGAGTACCTGCTTGACTAAAGCCGCACCCCGTTTGGCGTTGGTAACGACAATTGGCAAAAGTCGCTGACTGCGCTCGTCGTGCATTTGAGATTCCAGTAGCTGAGCTGTCATCAGAATTGGTGCTAGGACATTATTCAAATCGTGAGCAATGCCGCTGGCAAGAGTGCCGATACTTTCCAAACGCTGAGCGCGTAAAAATTGAGCTTCTAAGAGTTTTTTCTCGGTAATATCAGTATTGACGACAAGAATTGACTTAGGCTGAGCTTGGCGATCGCGTACTAAGGTCCATCGACTGTAGACGACGATTGGTTTCTCGTTTTTAGTGACTTGATGTAGTTCGCCTTGCCAAGTGTCTGTTTGTTTTAAGGCTGTGTGAATCTCTAGCAGTTGATCGACGAGACTCTCGTTGTAGATTAATAAGTTAGGATTTCGCCCGATCGCCTCTTGTGCTTGCCAACCGTAGAGACGTTCTGCTCCCTTGTTCCAATATAAAACTTTGTCATCTAGCGATCTAACAATAATGGCATCGGTGGCGACATCGAGTAATTCGGCTTGGGCGCGAATTTGTTGCTGAGTGTGCTGGCGTTCGAGGGCGTAGCGAATGGAACGTTCTAGTAAAGGGGCGCTCAACTGAGTTTTTTCTAGATAGTCGGCTGCTCCTGCCTTCATCGCCTCGATATCGATTTCGCGATCGCCTTTGCCCGTGAGTAAAATTATGGGTGCGGCACAACCTTCAGCTACGGCAGCTTGAAGCAATTCTAAACCATTGCGATCGCCCAAGCGGTAGTCGAGCAAGTAAATATCGTGTTGACACTGGGCGATCGTCGCTATTGCCTCATCATAAGAACTTACCCAGTCTAAATCGAATGTCGTGCCTTGAGCTGCTGCCAACCAGTCTCGCGTCAAGACATAATCGTCCTCGTCGTCATCAACTAAAAGTACTTTGACTCGCTCAGTGTCCATGTCCGTTTCCCACCGATTGCAGTGGTAGTTCTACAATTTCAAACCAGTATTTACCAATAGTCCTCATGACCTCTACTAAGGAAGCAAAGGTGACTGGTTTAGTGATATAGGAGTTAGCGCCTAATTCATAACTACGATAAATATCTTCCTCGGCTTTGGAAGTTGTCAATACCACTACTGGTATATGTTTTAACTGCGGGTCTGCCTTAATTTCCCGTAGTGCCTCGCGTCCGTCTTTCTTGGGCATGTTGAGATCGAGTAAAATCAAGCCTGGACGAGGGGCAAGCTTCAGGTCAGTATATTGACCGCGCTGATGTAGGTAATCCATTAATTCCTCGCCATCGCGCACGAGATAGAGATCGTTAGCCAAGCGACTTTCTGCCAGCGCTTCTCTTGCTAACATGCAATCGTCTTCGTCATCGTCAGCCATGAGAATTGTGACAGTGGTGCGTCGCCCTTTCACTCCGAGTTATCTCCTACGAGTTGTTTAATTGGCAGGGTAACACTAAATTTAGCTCCTTGCCCTGGACTACTTTGAGCTGTAATATTGCCCTGATGTCGTTCGACAATTTTACGGCAAATCGCTAGTCCGATTCCTGTACCCTCGTACTGACTGCGACTGTGCAGGCGTTGAAAGACATTGAAGATCCGATCGAGATACTTTTGCTCAAAACCAATACCATTATCCTCTACCATAATTTGGCATGATGTGGCGATCGCCCCATCTGTAACTGGTTGGTGTTGGGAATCAAATAGTTGGCTGAAAAGCTTAACCACTGGAGGCGTATCTTGTTTGTGAAACTTCAGTGCATTACTCAAAAGATTTTGTAATAACTGCTGCATCTGTACTGGGTCAGCATCAATTTTAGGAAGGGAACTAACTTCCACCTTACCCCCAGTCTGCTGTATCCTCACCTCTAGATCGGATAATACTTCTTTTACGACTCGATTGAGATCGACAGTTACAAAAGGTTGCGCTTTAGTCGTGACGCGGGACAGCATTAAGAGATCGTCAATCAGAGTTTGCATCCGTCCGGCTGCATTTTGCATTCGCTCCAAGGAATCGAGTCCTTGCTCGTTGAGAAGATCTCCGCAACTGGCTTTCAAGCGGTTGCCAAAGGCTTGAATTTTTCGGAGTGGCTCTTGCAAGTCGTGGGAAGCAACGGAGGCAAATTGTTGCAGTTCCGCGTTAGAACGGGCAAGTTCTTGCGCGTAGCGGGTTTCTTCGGCTAGCATTTGGGCTTGGGCGAGAGCAATGCCGATTTGATCGCTCAATTGCCGTAACAATTCGGTTTCAAAGCTGCTCCAAACGCGGGGACTACTACTACATTGATGGGCAATCAGCAAACCCCAGAGTTCTCGCTTGAGGAAAATCGGCACGACGAGATTAGCTCGGACTCCATATTGTTGCAGAAGTTCTTTGTGGCAAGCGTGTATTTCTGCTGGCTCGACATCATGAATAGCGCTGATGCGTCCTTGTCGATATTTTTGAATGTATTCCTCCTCAAAACAAGGATCGTAGATATGTTGTCCTAAAATCGCTGGATAGCCGTTGACTACGGCTTCCCGCACGACATTTCCAGAACCATCCAACCATAGGCGAAAAATAATCACCCGATCTGCTCGGAGAAACTTTTGAATTTCGTTGACGGTAGTTTGGAGGATCGATTCTAGTTGGAGCGATTGACGAATTTTCAGGGTAATTTCGGCAAATAATTGCGATCGCAAATTTTGGCGTTGTAGTTCTGCTTCGGCTCGTTTGCGTTCGGTGATGTCGCTGCCAATACCCAAAAATCCGGTAATCTTACCGTTAGCATCGTACATGGCGCTAATTGACAATAAAACGGGGAAGCGGCTGCCATCTTTACGAATGTAAGTCCATTCTTGCTCGGTTGGTTCTCCCCGTCTTGCTTTAGCAACAAACACCTCAAACCCTGGTTCGATTGTCACTCCCAGTTCTTGAGTCAATTCTCGCGCCCGACTGACGACTTCTTCGCGATCGTGAATGATTACGGGTGTGGTTTTACCAACAATTTCTGAGGCGGAATAGCCCAATAATTTCTCGGCAGCAGCATTAAAGGTGAGGATTGTCCCGTCAGTAGTGGTAGAAATTATCGTATAGTTAGCGCTGTTGAGAACTGCTTGTTGCAACTGCATAGTTTGTTGCAGTTGGTTTTCCATCCGTTTGCGATCGGTGATATCGCGTGTAAAGCAGCGCGTGTGGATAAATTGCTTGTCTTTCCAAAAAACGTTAGAGCCGATCGATACATCTCGGATAGAACCATCTTTGCATAACAACCGCGCCTCGTAGTCGCACAGTGTCTCGCCAGAATTGAGGCGTTGCAGAATATCGTCGATAACTTCTCGATCGGCGTGAAACTTGGCAATGTGTTGTCCGATGTACTCTTCGCGAGTGTAACCGAGCAGATTTAATTCAGCTTGGTTTGCCCAGACAATAATTCCATCTGCTCCTACCCAGTGTATGCCGACGCTGGCATTTTCTAGAAAATCAGCCAGTTCTCGTTCTCGCGTGCGGGCGATCGCCTCTAGGCGTTTGCGCTCGTTAATATTTTGGAAATATACTGATATACCATCTTGAGATGGATAGGCATGAACGGCAAACCAAGTATTGAGCGGAGGATAGAACTCTTCAAAAGCAACTGCAATTTGTTGCGCTCTTGCTTGGCGATACTCCTGGTCAAAAGTAGAACCCACTGCTTCGGGAAACTCATCCCAAATACTCTTACCAATTAACTCCGCTCTCGTTTTTTGTAGAAATACTTGGGCGTGTTGATTGATGTAGGTAAATCGCCACTCATTATCTAAGGTAAAAAAGCCATCGCTGATACTTTCTAAAATATTGGTAACTTGTTGGCGCGATGCTTGGGCTGCGTCCGTAGAGGCGCGTAATTCTGCCATCGTCCGACTAGCTTGTAATAAATGCCGTACTCGCTGCCGTAAAACTATGTCGTTAATTGGTTTGGTAATAAAATCAGTTGCACCTGCATCAAAAGCGAGTTGGAGCGATTCTGCATCATCTAGCCTTGTAACGATTAATATTGGCACGCTATCGCAATTAGGAAAACTACGCAAGTGCCGACAGCAGGCAAACCCATCCATCACGGGCATAACGGCATCTAGCAATACGAGACTGGGATGAAACTGAGTGTAAGCCGCTATTGCCTGTTCGCCATTCTGCGCCTCTACGACCTGATATCCAGCCTGTTCCATCACTCGGCGCATGTGCTGCCGCATGAGTTTATCGTCGTCTACAACCAAAATCGTAGTAGCATCAAGAATGGGAGCGTTGTCCATAGCTTACGCTTAGACTAAATTTTTTGGCGTTCTAATTGGCAGAGCTATTTATACTCTATTAAATATTAAATTCATCGCGTTTGCGCGATCTCCGGTGAAACATCTACCCTAAGACTGATGATTTCTTTTTGAAGTTGGTTACAAATGCTACATGGCATGAAAAAGATGAAATGTCAATTAGTCATCGGTAGTTGGTAGTTGGTAATTGCTAAGTCGTAAGTCAGAATAAACTAGTCACTGGTCACTGGTCACTGGTCACTGGTCACTGTGTACGCCATTTGCCAGAAATCTTTTTCTAATCTAGCAACATTCAAAAAAGCTGCTGTGGCTTGTTGCTGCACCTCCTCTGAGGCGTTACTCAAAGCTGCATCTGCTTGCTGTTCTAGGAAGTCTACGTAAGTCGTAAAATCGGGATTGCCCCAGCGATCGGCAAATTCAGTGTAGGGTGGGGGCATGGCTCCAGGTAATTGCCAGCCTTGATTGTATGCTAGTTCGATCGCCCAAAGTGCCGTAGCTTGCGCGGCATAGGGCGTTGCAGATAAGCTTTGCATGTAGTCGCAATACTCAATGCAGGTAGGCTGTTTATCAGTATTGAGTTGCAGTTGGCGTTCGGCGGCTTTGGTTTGAAACCAGTTGAGTTCGTCTTTAAGGGCGCTCAATCCAGCCAAAAGAATATCGAAGTTGTGCGGGGGTGCGATCGCCAAAATTCTCGCGAGAAAACGGGTAAAATCTATCACAAATAAATAGTCTTGTACCAACCAAGTATTAAACTGTTGCGGTTGAATTGTTCCCTGTTGGCATTCTTGCAGGAAAGGATGGATCGTAGCTTCTTGCCACGCTTGAGGATGCTTTTGTAGTAATTGTTGACAAGTTAAGCCCATAAATGGAAGCGTTGCAGAAAACTTGAATTTGTATTCTCTTTTGCCAATTTTAATGGTTAATCATCCAAGGGCGACTGCCAGTATGACTTCTCAGGTGGGGTTGTTCGGGTTCGCGATCGCGTTTGACTAATTTTGGCTCTGGATTTTCCTGTTTCAGTCGCATCGAACCAGACAACAACATCGGTGGTGCAAACACTTTTTTGGCAGGTTCTTCACAAGTTGGGCAATGAGCAGGATTGTTACATTCTGCCAGCGATCGCCATTCATCAAATACACCACAATCATCGCAACGAAATTCGTATAAAGGCATAGTCAGTTATCAGTTATCAGTTATCAGTTGCTGTAGGGGCGGGTTTACCAAAGATTTCTAATTCTAACAAATATGGCTGGTGAACCCGCCCGTTCGGGCATCGGGAAATAAAGGAAGATCGATCGTGTTGATTGATTGATGGTTACAAATGACCAATTACCAATTACCCTTTAAACAGGCAAAATATTCTTGTCAAAAATCTCCGTTGGAATTGCTAGCGTACAACAAGCATTGGGAATATCAACGATACCGCTGACTCGTCCTTCTACGGGCGCACAACTGAGCAATAAATAAGCTTGTTCGCCTGTAAAACCGAATTTCTTCAGATATTCGATCGCATTTAAGCAAGCACGACGGTAGGCAATATGCACGTCCATAAAGTATTGCTTACCTGTATATTCGTCTACGGAAATCCCTTCAAATACGAGATATTCTGAATAACGAGGCTCTACGGGACCTGGCTTGAAAATTGGGTTGACCATGCCGTA
Organism: Chroococcidiopsis cubana SAG 39.79; assembly: GCF_003991895.1. Lineage (NCBI taxonomy): Bacteria > Bacillati > Cyanobacteriota > Cyanophyceae > Chroococcidiopsidales > Chroococcidiopsidaceae > Chroococcidiopsis > Chroococcidiopsis cubana. The sequence goes on along the minus strand of NZ_RSCK01000026.1, from coordinate 62,794 downwards.
TTTTTCTACGCCACCTTTGATGATGTCTACATGCAAGTCAATATAACCAGACATCTCAATCGCACCGCAAAATGAGATTTCCCCATCTCCTTGGGAGAAGTGAATATCTCCCATCGATAGCTTTGCACCTTCCACGTAAACGGGGAAATAAATTCGCGTCCCTTTGGAGAGGTTTTTGATATCGCAGTTACCACCGTGTTCGCGAGGAGGGACGGTACGCGCACCTTCAGCCGCAATGCGATCGAAGTCTGCTGGTGCGACTTGACCCAAAATCGCATTTTTTGGATTCGGTAGAGCCGCATAAACTGGCATATTCGCCGCTAATCCCGCTCCATAAGTCCGTAAATCGGGAGCTGTTGAAACTAACTCTGCTTCCCGCTTATTCCATGTTGCCAGTAAGTCGTGTGAGGGAGCGCAACCAATCAAACCAGGGTGAGTGATGCCAGCAAAACGCACGCCTGGGATGTGACGGGAGCTGGTATAAATGCCCTCCAGATCCCAAATTGCCTTAGCATGATTGGGGTAGTGGTCGGTCAGAAAGCCACCACCGTTGTCTTTGGCAAAAATACCCGTAAAGCCCCACTCATCGCCCTGCAAAGCGCCAATATCGAGCAAATCGACAACCAAGATGTCTCCTGGTTGAGCGCCGTTGACCCAGATGGGACCGCTCAATACGTGGACGACCGTTAAATCGACATCGCGGATATCGTCAGGATTATCGTTATTTTTAATCTGTCCGTCCGTCCAATCTTTACACTCAATGCGGAAGACATCACCTGGATTCACCGAAACCACGGCAGGAATATCAGGATGCCAGCGGTTGTGTCCAGGTAGTTCCTGTCGATCCATTGGCTTAGTTAGATCGACTTTGAAGAGCGTTTTCGGCATTCAAATCCTCCTAAAGCTGCGCGGACATAGCGCATCATAAGGATTAGAACGCAAGAGAGTTTGTATCAAAAATAACCAACAATTGTCAAAAATAATCAACGTTACATAACACCAAATCTCTTGGAGTCAAAATTGTGTTTTATTTAACAAAAAATGAAGAAAAAATTTAACAATTGAGAAGGATCGATATTTATCTGTAGAACGAATCGCGATCGCAATTTCTAGGTTGAATTGAACGAACAATCCAACCCAGCAGTCGTCCTCTCGATGGTGGCACGAGCAGGTTAATTCTATGAAAAACTAACCCAGAACGACACAAGCCTTTACTCTACTTCTTTGCCAGCAATTCCAGGAACTCAGAGGTTGTTTGCAACTCCTCTAAGACCACATCTTTCGGCATCAGAGATAAAACACTACTCTTAACACCCGACGTACACAGAGGATTTACATAACAAGCTCCCTGACGACAGAATGCCACCACACCACCGTTATGAGCCTCAAAGACGATCGCACTTCCAGATTCTCGCTTCGTAATAGACATCCTAGCAGCCCCCTCTGCATAAATGCAGATATAAAATTGGTAAACTTTAACGATTGGCAGTTGGTGATGCTACGCAATTGAACGCTGGAAATATCTGTATTCAATCTGTACTCAAAATGACAAAATAGTCGCCCGTTCTCCTCTTTCTTTAGACAGATTAGTCATAAGTGGTAATAGGCAATTGGTAATAGGTGGTTGACAGTAGAGAGTGACTAGTGGGTGGTGGCTAGTGGAACCAGCAGTAAATAGGGTGTGGGGTGTGGGGTGTGGGGTGTGGTGAGTAGTGCGCGATCGTTCTCCCCCAACTCCGCGACTCTCTCTTCTCCCCCTTGTCTTCCTTGTTCCCCTTGTCCCCCTTGTCCCCCTTGTCTTCCTTGTCTTCCTTGTCCCCCTTGTCCCCCTTGTCCCCCTTGTCTTCCTTGTCTTCCTTGTCCCCCTTGTCCCCCTTGTCCCCCTTGTCTCCCCTGCTCCCTGCTCCCTGCTCCCTGATAACTGTAAGCTAGTCATAGCGATCGCGAGGATGAATTATGGATGTCAGAGCAGCTGTTGCCTACGAACCTGGAAAACCTTTGCAATTGGAGACGGTACAACTAGAAGGACCAAAAGCAGGGGAAGTCTTAGTCGAAATCAAAGCGACTGGAGTTTGCCATACCGATGCCTATACCCTTTCTGGTAAAGATCCAGAAGGCTTATTTCCGGCAATTTTAGGGCATGAAGGGGCTGGGGTTGTCGTGGAAGTAGGGGAAGGGGTAAAGAGCGTTAAAGCGGGCGATCGCGTCATTCCTCTTTACACTCCCGAATGCCGTCAGTGTGAATATTGTCTCAGTCGTAAAACAAATCTCTGTCAAGCCATTCGCCTCACTCAAGGCAAAGGGTTGATGCCCGATGGTACGAGTCGGTTTTCTCTAAATAGCACTAAGCTCCACCACTACATGGGGACATCCACGTTTGCTAACTATACAGTACTACCAGAAATTGCTGTTGCCAAGATCCGTGAAGATGCACCTTTTGACAAAGTTTGTTACATCGGTTGTGGTGTAACTACGGGTATTGGTGCAGTTGTTTATACGGCAAAAGTCGAACCAGGCTCTAAGGTTGTCGTTTTTGGTTTGGGGGGGATCGGTCTAAACGTCATCCAAGGGGCGCGAATGGTAGGCGCAGAGATGATTGTTGGTGTAGATGTTAATCCTAGTAAACGGGCGATCGCTGAAAAGTTTGGTATGACGCATTTTGTCAATCCAAAAGAAGTGGAAGGCGATTTAGTTCCTTATTTAGTAGAGTTAACTAAAGGTGGAGCTGACTACAGTTTTGAATGTATTGGCAATGTAAATGTCATGCGTCAAGCATTAGAATGCTGCCATAAAGGTTGGGGTGAAAGTATTATTATTGGCGTTGCTGCTGCGGGTGAAGAAATTCGCACTCGTCCATTTCAATTAGTAACAGGAAGAGTTTGGAAAGGTTCGGCTTTTGGCGGTGCGAGAGGGCGCACAGACGTACCGAAAATTGTCGATTGGTACATGGAAGGCAAAATTAATATTGATGATTTAATCACTCACACAATGCCAATCGAAAAGATTAATGATGCCTTCGATTTGATGCACAAAGGAGAATCAATTCGTACCGTGCTGACGTTTTAGTTGAGGGTAGAGCGGGTTCGCTCAAAATTTTCCTACAAATCTCTTAGTAAACCTGCCCTTTTAACAGTGCAAACTTCAAATTTGCAAATATCTTTCGTGTAAATATCGAGGATAATAGTAAAAGATAAACACTTTTTCTAAATCCGCGATCGCTATAAGTATAATGACGGGCAGCAACGAACGACTAACTCAAATTGAATCATTGTTGCAACAGTTTGTTGCTGCCAGCACTCAATCAAAAGCCGAAAGCGACGAACGGATGCGAAGAATCGAGCAACGCTTGGAACAGTCAGCCACCGAAAGCGACGAACGGATGCGAAGAATCGAGCAATCAGCCATCGAAAGTAATGCTCGCTTGACACGGATCGAGCAGATTGTAGAATCAAACAATCGCTTTTTGGAGTCTTTCAGTCGAGATTTGAGGCAGTATACCGAAACCATGCATAATTTAGCGACTCGCATGGACGGGATAATTGCTTCGGCAAACCAAGACAGACAAGAAACCAATTCTCGGTTGTCTGCAATCCAAAGACAGACAGGAACAATTGCTAAACATTTAGGAGTAGAGGGCAGCGATCGTGCTTAACGATAATTAATTATCATAGACAGGGTGTGATGTAACAAAATCTAAAGTAGTGGAAACAGATGTCATTGTCATCGGTAGCGGTATTGGTGGTTTGAGCTGTGCGGCAATTGTGGCACGGTATGGATTTGATGTTGTTGTCTGCGAAAGCTACTCAACTCCTGGGGGTGCGGCGCACGGTTTTGAACGCAACGGTTTTAAATTTGATTCTGGACCTTCCCTCTACTCCGGTTTATCTTACAGCCCTTCACCCAATCCACTGCGACAAGTTTTAGATGCAATTGGCGAAGATCTACCTTGTGTCAATTACGATACTTGGGGTTGCTGTTTGCCGGAAGGTGACTTCGATACAACTGTAGGTGCAGACCAATTTTGTGATGTGTTGGCAAGGTTGCGAGGAGATAAGGCTGTAGCCGAGTGGCGCGAACTTCAACGAGTCATAGAACCTTTAGCCAAAGCTGCTACGGCAATTCCTCCCACGGCTTTACGTTTCGATTTAGGTGCAGTCATTTCTTTAGGGCAATATCTGCCTGCGATGCTACCTCATGTTGGTAGTACTTTTAAACTGACGGGGGCATTCAGTCAGATTATGGATGGTGTCGTCACCGATCCGTTTGTGCGTAACTGGTTGGATCTGTTGTGTTTTCTCCTCTCTGGGCTACCAGCAAGCGGCACGAGTGCGGCAGAAATGGCATTTATGTTTGCCGACTGGTACAAACCTGGAGTGATGTTAGATTACCCTCTAGGTGGTAGTGGGGCATTAGTTGATGCCTTAGTACGGGGATTAGAAAAACATGGGGGTAAATTGATGCTAAATGCCCATGTTGAGGAAATTTTAGTAGCAGGACGCGCTCAAGGTGTTCGATTGCGCGGTGGTGAAGAATTACACGCAAGACAAGCCGTCGTCTCGAATGCTTCTATCTGGGACACGCTGAAATTACTTCCGCAAGATTCCATACCAAAATCTTTGCAAGCAAGACAGGCAACTCCAGAGTGTGACAGTTTCATGCACCTACATTTGGGAATTGATGCCACACATATTCGGGCAGATTTGGCATGTCACTATATTGTGGTAAACGATTGGGAAAGGGGAGTCACAGCACCGCAAAATGTCGTATTGGTATCGATTCCATCAGTTTTAGATCCGTCCCTAGCACCACCAGGAAAGCACGTTATTCATGCTTATACTCCTGGTAGCGAACCTTACAGTATATGGCAGGGAATGGATCGCAAAAGTGAAGAGTATGCCCGTCAAAAACAAGCACGCGCAGAAGTCATGTGGCAAGCTTTGAGACGGATTATTCCTGATATCGACAACCGCTGTGAAGTAACTTTGGTAGGTACGCCCCTAACTCACGCTCGTTACTTACGCCGTCATCGAGGTTCCTACGGTTCCGCCATTGCTGCGGGGCAAGGTTTGTTTCCTGGCGCAACTACACCGATTCCAGGGTTGTTGTGTTGTGGTGATTCTACCTTCCCTGGTATCGGTTTACCCGCCGTCGCCGCCAGTGGTGCGATCGCGGCAAATACCCTTGCCCCATTATCTCAGCATTTGCAGTTATTGCGGAAATTAAGGGAGTAGGGAGTAGGGAGTAGGGAGAATTACTTTTGACTTTTAGCTTTTGACTTTTAGCTTCTCCCGAGTCGTGTTTTTACTTATACCAATTTCATATAAAAATTACATGTTGCTGCGCGTAATTACAGTAAACAGTTGAGATGGCTGCGGGCAAACTAAATGCAACTAAGCTAGCAGCTGCCAAACTTGATGAAAATCTGGGGTTCGAGTACCTCCATCCGCAATCGCTTCGCCTTTGGTATGGGAGCTATGCTGCTGCCGTTGATTTTGCTTGGTTGTGGGACTTTTATCTCGGTAGAAGGAGCGTTGAGTAAATTTGAAAAAAATGAAAACGCAACTTTAGAGGAATTGTTTCCCGTTACCGAGTTAGAATCACTGATTGTCATGGCATCAACTTCTGCTGATGATTATCTCAGCTACGGTACGCCAGATGCTCGCGATCGCTTTCTGCAGATAAGTGGTGAAATAGATAAAGCTTTTGTGACAATTCTGAATACCTCAAACGATACGCCAGAAAAAACAGCTTTGTTGTTCGTAGCTCAAAAAGCATGGCAACAAGCTAAAATCAGCAGCCAGGCGATTTTTACGAATTCCCATCTAGCTAGAACTAAGTTTACTGCCCAAGAAAAGAAGCGTTTGGACGTACAGCTCGAACAGGCTACAGAAGCTCTAGATCGATTGCAAGAACTCCTGACTCATTTGCAAATATCTGATAACGTCGCTCAAGCGCGAAACACCAAACTTTGGGTAAAGGCGATTGTAGTTGTTGTGTTTGGCTTGGGATTGGGAGTAGCGGCGATCGCGAGTTTAACTTTAGCTCGTTCTGTATTAATCCCATTGCAGATTTTAGCAGAGGGAGTCAAACACCTAGCTGAGGAAGATCTTTCTTACCGGATTGTCCTAACGAATCAAGATGAATTGGGGCAACTGGCAACGATGTTTAATCAAATGGCAGAAAAACTCGAACAGAGTCAGACAGCTTTGAGAAATTTAGCGACTTTGGATGGATTAACCGGAGTTTTTAACCGTCGCGAGTTCAACCAAAAACTCAAAACAGAGATCGAGCGATCGCATCGCTACATGCATCCTTGCTCTTTAATTATGTTAGATATCGACTATTTCAAAAAGCTGAACGATACCCACGGACACCAGGGGGGAGACAAAGCACTCAAAGTCGTTGCTGAGATCGTCAAACGCGAAATTCGCCCCGTGGACGTAGTGGCGCGTTATGGCGGCGAAGAGTTTGCCGTGATTCTACCAGAAACGCTCAACGATAGTGCGGCGATTGTCGCAGAACGATTGCGTCATGCTGTGGCTGTTGAAGCGATCGCTATTTCTCTCGAACTCTCGATTCATGTCACTGTCAGCGTCGGTCATGCAACTTTTCCAATAGATGCAATTTTAGAGGAAAAATTACTCGGTGCTGCTGACAAAGCCTTATATGCTGCTAAACATTCCGGTCGTAACCGAGTCGTGAGTTACAATAGCTTGCAGCAAACAGTAGAACAAGCCGGATGAAAACTTACCTGCATCTTCTACCCAAGACTGAGAAAATGGTAGTAAATGATGCTTCGATTTAAATCCACCTGTGAACCTTCCTACCAATTTGCCAGCAGCTACCGAATCTCGTAAAGCAGATCACCTGCGAATTTGCATCGAACAAGATGTCCAGTGCCAGTCTGTGACAAATGGATTGGAACGCTATCGCTTTACTCATACCTGTTTACCCGAACTAAATCGCGGTGACATTGACTTAACCACTACCTTTCTAGGTAAGAAGCTAGGCGCACCCCTACTCATTTCTTCCATGACTGGGGGTACAGAGCAAGCAGGCATCATCAATCGACGCTTAGCTGAGGTTGCCCAACACTATAAAATCGCGATGGGCGTAGGTTCTCAACGGGTAGCAGTGGAAAAACCGCAAGTTGCCGATACATTCGCCGTGCGATCGCTCGCTCCCGATATTCCCTTATTCGCTAACTTGGGTGCGGTGCAACTCAACTACGAATATGGCTTAGAACAATGCTTGCGGGTAGTAGACATCCTCGAAGCCGATGCCTTGATTTTGCATCTCAATCCCCTACAAGAGTGCATTCAACCCAGAGGTGATGTCAACTTCTGCGGTTTACTTGACAAAATCGAAAAACTGTGTGTAAGGCTACCCGTCCCGGCGATCGCAAAAGAAGTCGGTAATGGAATTTCAGGGGAGATGGCGCAAAAACTTATCAATGCTGGAATTGCAGCGATTGACGTAGCGGGTGCAGGTGGTACGTCCTGGGCAAAAGTAGAAAGCGAACGGGCAGAAACAGCCATGCAACGCCGCCTCGGACTCACCTTTGCTGACTGGGGTATTCCCACGGCAGAATGCATTATCAACGTGCGGCAGGCTGCCCCCAATATTCCTCTGATTGCCTCTGGCGGGTTGAGACACGGCTTAGAAGTTGCCAAAGCGATCGCCCTGGGAGCAGATCTGGCAGGTCTTGCCATGCCGTTTTTACGAGCAGCTGCCGAATCAGAACCGACCCTACACGCTCTTGCAGAAGTCCTAATTGCCGAAATTACCACCGTCCTCTTTTGTACTGGTAACGCTAACTTACAACAGCTCAAACAATCTCAAACTTTGCAGCGCGTAGCATAAATGATAGTTGTGGGAAAAATTAAATCAGTTGTCAGTTATTAAGTGACTAGTGGAACCAGTGGCTGGTGGCTAGAATACTCCCTCTGCTCCTCTACTTCCTTGTCCCCCTTGTCTCCCTTGTCCCCCTTGTCTCCCCTGTCTCCCTTGTTCCCTTCCCGACTCCCTACTCCCTACTCCCTAGTTAAATGCGTAACTTCCTCAAACAAACTTTTGCTAGTGCCATTGGAACCTTGCTCGGACTGCTACTATTTTTTGGTCTGAGTATATCTGGAATGCTTGTCATATTGGTGGCATTGGCTGCTCAAGATAACGAACCGCAAGTTAAGGATAGATCGGTCTTAGTTTACGATCTATCTCTCAATATCACCGATGCCCCGCGTAACTCCAGTACCAGCGCTTTGATTCAAAATGCTCTTTCAGGAGAAAGTAACCGCACGATCGCCCTTCGCACGGTGCTAGATACCCTGGAAAAGGCAAGGCGCGACCCTAAAATTATTGGAATTTATCTCGATGGCAGCAATAGCGCCGAGGATGGCAGCAGTGGCTACGCCAAATTGAAAGAGGTGCGGGGAGCCTTGGAAAAATTCCGTGCTGCTGGCAAAAAAATTATTGCTTACAGCTCAAGTTGGGGAGAGAAAGAATATTATCTCAGTTCCGTGGCGGATACCATAGTGCTGAACCCCCTTGGCGCAATGGAGATTAATGGTTTGGGTGCTTCAACTCCATTCTTAACGGGGGCATTAGAGAAATTTGGTGTTGGGGTGCAAGTGATTCGGGTAGGTAAGTTTAAAGCTGCCGTAGAACCATTAATTCGTCAAAATCTCAGTCCAGAAAATCGGCAACAGACACAGAAATTATTAAATGATGTGTGGGGAGAGTGGCGCACAGCAGTCGGTCAAAGCCGGAAAATTAGCCCTAACCAGTTACAAGCGATCGCAGACGGTCAAGGTTTCTTGCTGGCAGAAACAGCCCAAAAACAAGGATTAGTAGACAAAGTAGACTATTTCGATCGCGTTTTGGCGCAGTTAAAGCAGCTAACTGGTGAGGAAAAAGAAAATAAAACCTTCCGCCAAATTAGCTTGAGTGCATATGCTGGGGTTTCTGGTAAGGCTTTGGGCGTAGAACGGAACTCAGAGAATAAAGTGGCGATCGTCTACGCTGAAGGTGATATTGTGGACGGTCAAGGAGAGGCGGGACAAGTAGGAGGCGATCGCTTTGCCCGGATCTTCCGCCAATTGCGACAGAATCCCAATGTCAAAGCTGTTGTCTTACGGGTAAATAGTCCTGGTGGAAGTGCCACAGCTTCAGAAATCATTCAACGCGAGATCCGCCTGACGCGGGAATCCAAAAAACCAGTCGTTGTCTCTATGGGCGATGTTGCAGCTTCCGGCGGTTACTGGATTGTCACCGATGCCAATCGGATTTTTGCCGAACCCAACACAATTACAGGTTCTATCGGCGTATTTGGACTGCTGCCAAATTTCCAAAAGTTGGCAAATAACAATGGTATTACCTGGGATGTGGTGAAAACTGGAAAATATGCCGACAGTCAAACTGTTTCTCGCCCTAAATCTCCCGCAGAATTAGCAGTCTATCAACGCGCGGTCGATCGCATCTACAGTACATTCTTATCAAAAGTTGTTGAGGGACGGGATTTACCGCAACAGAAAGTCGAGGAAATTGCCCAAGGTCGAGTTTGGTCGGGTGTCAGTGCCAAACAAATTGGGTTAGTCGATGAAATTGGTGGGTTAGACGCAGCAATTGACTACGCCACGAAGCAAGCCAAGTTAGGCGATGACTGGGAAGTAGCAGAATATCCTGAAACCCGTTCTTTAGAAGAACGCTTATTTGGGCAAGTCTCTGATGGAGTCAGAACCGCCTTGGGTAACAATACTGCTGCAAACCAACTCGCACTACCAGCCCCAATCGCATCTGAAGTTGCTAAAATGCGCGACGAGCTAGCAATTCTGCAAGTCATGAACGATCCTTTAGGAGTTTATGCCCGTTTGCCATTCAATCTGACGATTGAATGATTGGTCATTGGTCACTGCTCATTTGTATTTATTCTCCCTTGTCTTCCTTGTCCCCCTTGTCCCCCTTGTCCCCCTTATCCCCCTTGTCCCCTTGTCCCCCTTGTCCCCCTTGTCCCCCTTGTCCCCCTTATCCCGACTCCCAACTCCCGAATTAACGGCACAATGAGAAAAGTGACTTGAGGTTAAAGCATGAATTTTGGTGGACTGATTTCCGCAGCACCAGTATTTGACGCGATCGCCTGGTTCGATCCGATTCGCATCGGTAGCACTTCTTTACTTGCCAGTGCTTCAACAGCAGACAATGCTCCCTTCATTTTTGCTGGCATCTTAGCTAGTCTGGTTGTCATTTACCTAGCCAGTACCATTGGCGGGGAAGTTTGCGCGCGGCTGAATTTACCACCAGTTTTAGGGCAACTTATCGGCGGCTTGGTGGTAGGAATCTCGGCTTTACATCTGTTGGTTTTTCCAGAAGGTGGCGGCGACAGTTCTAATTCCCTGTTAATGAGTTTTCTGGAGGCTACGGCAGGATTGAGTGTAGATGGAGTGACGACAACATTTCAGATAGACAGCGAAGTGATTTCCGTTCTGTCAGAAATTGGTGTGGTGATTTTACTGTTTGAAATTGGGTTAGAGTCCAATTTACAAGAATTATTGCGCGTCGGGACTCAAGCTACAATCGTCGCGATCGTCGGGGTGGTGACACCGTTTCTATTCGGTACTTTAGGCTTAATTACTTTATTTCACATCTCCACCGTACCAGCTATTTTTGCAGGCGCGGCTTTGACGGCAACTAGCATCGGTATTACGGCTAAAGTTTTGGCAGAACTCAACTATCTCAACCGTTCGGAAGGACAAATTATTATCGGGGCAGCGGTGCTAGATGATGTTTTGGGTATTATCGTCCTAGCAGTGGTTGCTAGTCTTGCTAAAACTGGAGAAGTCGAACTGACAAATATTATTTATTTAATCCTCAGTTCAGTCGTGTTTTTAGTAGGAGCAATTTTAATCGGACGCTGGTTAAATCCCTACTTCGTTCAGTTAGTCGATGCACTCAGAACTCGCGGTCAATTATTAATTCCAGCACTCATTTTCGCTTTTGTCTTGTCCTACATTGCCACTGTCATCAAATTAGAGGCAATTTTAGGAGCTTTTACTGCTGGGTTAGTTTTAGCAGAAACGCAAAAATGTCGCGAATTGAAAAGTCAAGTCGTTCCGATCGCAGATATTCTCGTACCGATTTTCTTTGTGGTTGTTAGTGCCAAAACAGACATCGGTGTTTTAAACCCAGCCGTCCCAGCAAATCGGGAAGGGCTAATTATGGCAAGCTTTCTGATTGTCGTGGCAATTTTGGGTAAAGTTGTCACTGGCTTCACCGTCTTCGGGCAAGAAAAAGTCAATCGTTTAGCGATCGGCGTGGGTATGATTCCTAGAGGTGAAGTAGGACTTGTTTTTGCAGGTATTGGTTCTGCTACTGGGGTGTTACCACCTGCTTTAGATGCAGCAATTATTGTCATGGTCATCGTCACCACATTTATCGCCCCACCATTATTACAAGTCGTGTTTCAGCGATCGCCAGAACAGAATTTACCGCAACCAGAAGCGATCGCATCATCACCAGAGTCTCGATAAAGAGACGTTACATCAACGTCTCTACATTTCGTCTCAATTAATCGCGTTTCAACAATCCAAACATTGGGGCGAGAATTGCCCCAAATACAAATCCTCCGGCGTGCGCCCAATAAGCGACACCGCCACTTTCCATCCCAATATTGCTAGGAACTTGTAAACTAGCGATACCATATAAAGCTTGTTGAACGAACCACAATCCTAAGAAAAAAATTGCTGGAATTTGCAAGGTAGTCACGAAGAATCCCAAAAATACTAAAGTCAATACCCTTGCTTGGGGATAGCGCAAAATGTACGCACCCATCACGCCTGCGATCGCCCCACTTGCACCCAATGAGGGAATAGTTGAATTTGGTGAGAAAAACCACTGAGATAATGCCGCTAAAACTCCACAAGTAAGATAAAAAATTAAAAATTTTACATGTCCCAAACGGTCTTCTACATTATTCCCAAAAATCCAGAGAAACAGCATATTTCCGGCAATGTGTAAGAAGCCGCCATGCAAAAATTGAGATGAAATTAATGTCATCCATTCTGGTAATTGCTGCGGTGTTGGAATGGGACATCTACCCACTATATTTCCTGACAATTGGCAAGGCACGACGGCAGCTGAATAGAAAAATTCTTGTAATTGTTGTTGGTTCAGGGTTAATTGGTAAAGAAAAATACCAATATTTGCACCGATTAATCCATAGGTAATATAAGGCGTAATTGATGTAGGAACATCGTCGCGCAAAGGGAACACGGCATTTTTCCTTATCGTGAAACTGCTTGTAAAATTTTAGCTTAAGTATTTTTTACCACAACAGAGGAAGTCAAAAGTCAAAAGTCAGAAGTCAAAACTTTTCTCAGAACTCACTTCAACAAAATTACTCCTAAAGGTGGAGCAAAAATTACACCAAACCACATGTAAGAGGGAGGAGAGTGCATTTTCTTGCTGTATAGAATGATGCTAAATTAGCATGAATTTGGAAAAGATTATGTCAGAAGAAGAAAAAAATACGTCATCAGCTTCCGGCGGCTATCAAACCCCCGTTGAGGAAGACATTCGCAAAACTGGTAATGCGGCTCAAACAGATGCTAAGCCTTCTGCTATACCAGAATCTGGCAGCAGCGATCAAATGGCTGAGGGTGGTGGCAATCAAGGCACTGAAAAGCGCTAGTATGTATCAGTTATCAGTGTAGAGACGTTACATGTAACGTCTCTACACAGTTGTCAGTTATCAGTTGTTGGTTATGACTTCTGACTCCTGAGTTTTAATTTTTAACTTTTGACGTTTGACTTTTAATTTTTGACTTCTCCCTTGTCTCCCCTGTTCTCTTGTTCCCTCAAAGATGGATACTCTAGAAGGTATTAGTATCGGTATTGCTCTCAGTGCGGCTTGTGGCTTTCGGATTTTTATTCCACCGTTAGTCATGAGTATTGCAGCTGTTTTCGGTCATTTACCCCTGGCTTCAGGTTTTGCTTGGATGGGGACTTATCCGGCACTGATAGCTTTTGCTGTGGCGACGGCGGTGGAAGTGGGGGCTTACTATATTCCCTTGGTAGACCACTTGCTAGATACTATTGCTACCCCAACCGCGATCGCAATTGGTACTGCTATTACCGCTGCTTTTCTACCCGATACCGATCCTTTACTCAAATGGACTTTAGCCGCGATCGCAGGTGGTGGTACAGCTGGTACAATTCAAGGCTTAACGGGAATTGCTCGGATATCTTCTACTGCTTTGACAATTGGACTCGGTAATTCAGTCGTAGCGACAATTGAATCTTTCGGCGCGTTTGTTTTGTCAATCTTGGCGCTCGTATTACCTTTCTTAGCTGTTAGCTTAGCTGTGGTTTTAATTGTCGTTAGCTTGAGTAAAATAATTCAGATCTTGTATAGTAAAAAGCAGGTTGAATAGTTCGCATTTTCTTAAGTTGCGATCGTCTATTTTCTTTCAACTACGTCATAAAAGATCCCCCCATCCCCCCTTAAAAAGGGGGGTGATAAAATTGGATATATGACAATGGCAAATGACTAATGAAGCTCAAAATGGGGGGCGATAAAATCGGATATTTTACAATGACGAATGACGAATGACAAATTTATGACAATTAAAAATATTGCGATCGCCACTGTTTCAAATTTGACAATATAAGCAATCAAACTAGCTATCTATTTTTTCCATCCTAGCTAATGCTAGATCTGCAACCAATTTTTTTACTATGTAGAGACGTTACATGTAACGTCTCTACAGCCAGAACCAGATGGAGAATTAGCATGAAGGTATACGAAATTCAGAATTCCTTCGGTTTAGACTCTCTAAACATTGCAGAACGTCCAGATGCTAGCCCCAGTTACGGACAAGTATTAATCAAAATCCGGGCAGTATCCCTGAATTACCGCGATCTGATGGTGGTTAAAGGACTGTACAATCCCAACATACCTTTACCTCTAATTCCCTTTTCTGATGGCGCGGGAGAAGTTGTAGCAGTAGGGGAAGGAGTGACGCGGGTAAAAGTGGGCGATCGCGTGGCGGGTATTTTCTTCCAAAATTGGATCGCCGGAAAACTAACCGCAGCAAAAACCAACTCGGCTTTGGGTGGAGCCAGAGACGGAATGCTGGCAGAATACGTAGTATTGCACGAGGATGGTTTAGTACACGTTCCAGCGCACCTCACAGACGCAGAAGCATCTGCTTTACCCTGCGCCGCCGTCACTGCTTGGAATGCCCTATTTCACTCCGGTAACCTCAAAGCAGGCGAGACAGTACTCGTACAAGGTACGGGCGGAGTTTCGATTTTTGCCCTTCAGTTTGCCAAAATTGCAGGGGCGCGAGTTATTGCTACCTCCAGCAGCGATGAAAAGTTGGAAAAAGTCAAGCAATTAGGGGCTTCAGAAACAATTAATTACAAACAATCTCCTCAATGGGGCAAAACCGCCAGAGAATTAACTGGTGGTGAGGGTGTCGATCTAGTTGTAGAAGTTGGCGGATCGGGAACTTTAAACGAATCTTTACGGGCTGTACGTATAGGCGGACAAATAAGTTTAATCGGCGTTCTCAGCGGTGGTAGTGGCGAGATTAGCACGGTATCGATGTTAATGAAAAGCGTGTGCGTGCAGGGAATTTATGTTGGTTCGCGAGAGATGTTTGAAGCCATGAATCAAGCAATTACGCTACATCAAATCAAACCAATTGTAGATCGTGTCTTTCCTTTTTCTGAAGCACGAGAAGCTTTGAAATATATGGAAAGCGGCTCTCACTTCGGCAAAATTTGTATCCAATTCTAAATTCCTATACGGGCGGGTTCACCGAAAATCTCTGCTAGTAGTAAAGCCGCTCGCTAAACTCGCCCCTACAATTCCCCAGCTCCCTTCAAAACTAATATGCTTGTCGAACACTTTCAAATGCTTGCCCGCTATAACAGTTTGGCAAATCACAAATTGTATCAAGTTTGTTCTCAGTTAAGCGATGCAGAACGCAAGCAAAATCGACCTGCATTTTTTAAGAGCATTCATGGCACGCTCAATCATATTTTAGTAGGCGACCGCATTTGGCTGACAAGATTTGCAGGCAAGCAAATACCATCAACTATGCTCGATGCAATTCTTTACGAAGATTATGAGGAATTGTGGACGGCACGTAGAGTAGAAGATGAGCAGATTGAAACCTTTGTTGCCAATCTAACTGCGGAGTTTTTGCACGGGACGATCGAGTATGTAAACAATGCAGGAAAAACTTGTGCAGATCCAGTCAATTTATTAGTCGCTCACTTTTTCAACCATCAAACTCACCACCGAGGACAGATTCACGACATGGTGACACAGACTACAATTTCACCACCGTCTTTAGATATGCATCGCTTGATTAGACCTTAATCTGTAAGGAGCGATCGAATGGATCTTCAACTAACGGACAAAATCGCCCTAATTAGTGGTTCTACTGCTGGAATCGGCTTGGCGATCGCGACGATTTTAGCCCAAGAGGGGGCAACAGTAGCGATTAATGGCAGAAAACCAGAACGAGTTGGGAGTGCGATGGATAAAATTAGGCAGATTTATCCAGAAGCAAAACTACAAGGTGTCACGGCAGATTTATCTACCGCAGTTGGTGCTGAGTTAACGTTTCAGCAAGTACCAGTCGTAGACATTTTGGTGAATAATCTGGGAATTTATCAAGCCAAGGAATTTGGCGAAATCACAGATGTAGATTGGATGGAAATTATCGAAACTAACCTCATGAGTGGCGTGCGGTTATCGCGGCATTACTTACCGCTGATGCTGCAACAAAACTGGGGACGGATTATTTTTATCTCCAGCGAATCATCTGTGAATATTCCCGCTGAAATGATCCATTATGGCGTAACCAAAACCGCTCAACTTGCCTTGGCGCGAGGAATGGCAGAAACTACAGTTGGTAGTAACGTTACGGTAAATTCTATCCTGGCTGGTCCCACCAAGTCAGAAGGGGTAGAAACTTTCGTGCAAGACATGGCGCAGTCTGGCAATATCGATCCGAGCCAAGTAGAAAAAGAGTTTTTCGAGAAGACTCGCCCTTCTTCCCTAATTAAACGCTTCGCCACGCCGGAGGAAGTTGCGGCTTTAGTTGCTTTCGTAGCCAGTCCCTTAGCGTCTGCTATTAACGGCGCAGCCTTGCGGGTTGAGGGGGGAGTGGTGCGATCGATTATTTAAGTAGTAGGGGCGCACAGCCGTGCGCCCCTCTAGATATTGTATAAACCATGTTCGTATGGTTTATCCAATTGCGAATTGGAGTGCCATAGGATGTAGGATGTGGTGAATTAAGGAACAAATGCTAATGGAACCCATGACTGCTCAAATCGGCACTCGGACTGAAACCGATAGTATGGGGACGATTGAAGTACCAAGCGATCGCTACTGGGGCGCACAAACCCAGCGATCGCTAATTTACTTCGCCATTGGCAACGATACCATGCCACGGGAAATGATTCGGGCGATCGGAGTTTTGAAACAAGCGGCGGCGGTTGTCAATCAAGAGTTGGGACAACTACCGGAAGATAAAGCGAGTTTAATCGTGCAAGCCGCAGAAGAGGTAATTTCTGGCAAGCTAGACGACCATTTTCCGTTACGAATTTGGCAGACGGGCAGCGGCACTCAAACCAACATGAATGCAAATGAAGTTATTGCCAATCGAGCGATCGAGCTAGCTGGGGGAGTTTTGGGCAGTAAAAAGCCAATTCACCCCAACGACCATGTAAATATGTCCCAATCTTCCAACGATACGTTTCCCACAGCAATGCATATTGCCGCAGCTGAAGAGATTTACCATCGACTGCTACCAATGGTCAAGAAACTGCGAGACGCATTGGCAGCTAAATCTGAGGAATTTCAGGAGATTGTCAAAATCGGTCGCACTCACTTGATGGATGCCGTACCTTTGACTTTAGGACAAGAATTTTCTGGCTATATCGCTCAATTAGATAAAGACTTAAACCGCATTCAAGCTGCATTACCAGATTTATATGAATTAGCAATTGGGGGTACGGCAGTAGGTACGGGTTTGAATACACATCCAGAATTTGCCGATCGCGTGGCGGCGAAAATTAGCGATCGCACCCAATTACCATTTATCTCTGCCCCAAATAAATTTGCCGCTTTAGCGGCTCACGATGCGATCGTTGCTGCTAGCGGGACGCTGAAAACCCTAGCAACTTCGTTAATGAAAATTGCTAACGATCTGCGCTGGTTGGGTTCTGGTCCCCGGTGTGGCTTAGGAGAGCTAATTTTACCTGCAAACGAACCTGGATCGTCAATTATGCCAGGAAAAGTCAATCCGACTCAGTGCGAGGCGATGACAATGGTATGCGTGCAAGTAATCGGAAACGACACCGCGATCGCAGTTGCCGGATCTCAAGGTAACTTCGAGCTAAACGTGTTCAAGCCTGTCATGATACACAACTTGCTGCACTCCATCCGATTATTAGCCGATGCTTGCTCGTCTTTTACCGAACATTTAGTTGTTGGTATTGAGCCAAATCGAGAACAAATTCAGCATTTCCTCACCAATTCCCTGATGCTAGTCACAGCACTCAACCCCCATATCGGTTACGATCGCGCTGCTGCTGTGGCGAAAAAAGCATATAGCGATCGCACTACGCTACGCCAAGCCTGTGTCGAGTTAGGCTACCTCACCGAAGTAGAATTCGATCGCCTCGTCCGCCCGGAGAAAATGATTTAATTAGGGAGCAGAGAGTAAGGAGGGACAAAGGGGAACTCGGGAACCCCACGACCGAAGGGAGTGGGGATTAGGGGGCGAAGGGGGACAAGGGAGCAACTACCCATTACCAACTCCCATTACCCATTACCTATTCTTCCCGTGTATCTACTGAACGTTCAATCGCAGCAGCATGAATCCAGAAAAAGTTTCCGCATAAATGCTCTGGGGGTAAGAGTGAGGGTGGGTTAATTTTTTTTATATTTTTGTTGCTTGTACTTAGCCTAAATGCTAATTTTCAGCGTTGTGGGTGGGAATGCAGCGAAAATTGTTTTATATTCAATAACTACTCGACTTAAAGCACAAGGCTAGCTACGATGAAGCGGCGAATTCAATCTTCCATAATAACCAAATTTTTTAATTTAGATATTAGTAGGAACATGGCGATCGCGCCAGTCGTAACTCTATTGGTAGGAACATGGTTGGCAGTAGTTGCTAACGCCACTGAAACGCAACCCATAGCTGAAAACAAAAAAACAATTCCGAATTCCGCATTCCGAATTTCTAATTCTAATTTCACTCCCCGCGAACTCGACTTTCAAGCTCCCTCTTCTGCACCAGCTAACCCCGCATCAGTTAAGCCTTTACCAGTAAATCCCGTACCTACTCCTCGCACAACGAATTACTTGGTTTACGTAAATAATCCGAATGCATTGACGCTACAACGAATCAAACAGTTTGAGCCATCGGCATTCGTGCGCCAGTATCAACAAAGAAACGTGATTCAGGCAGGAATATTTCAACAAACTGCCAACGCCCAAAAACTAGCGATCGCTCTAGAATCTCAAGGCATTGATGCGCGAATTGTCAATCTTTCAACTGGAGAAGATACAGATTTTACAGGTAAATTTTATTTCGTTGTCATTCCTGCTAAACAAGACAAATTAGGTGCGATCGAACAGCGAATCCAACAGCTAAGAATGGGAATGCCAGTCAGAATTAGCCAGCGCCAAGAACCGCGCACTCACGTCAGAGTAGGACCATTTTTGGCAAAAGAACAAGCCGAAAATTGGCGGCGCTATTTACGAGCTTCAGGACTGAGAAGGGCGCGAGTTTATTACGGACAATAGTTAATAATTGAATTAATAACCTAGAAAACTGCTAGTACAATTAAGGCGACCAAGCAAACAAACTGAATGCCTAAACAGAAAACTCGATACAACGGATTTAAGCCAGCTATGTGAATCAGTGAGTGTGCTAGCCGAAATCCGATGTACGCAACAACTAGTGAATCTACCGCTGTTCCAGATACGCCTCGAACTGTGAGCAGAAACACAACTCCTAAATATAAAGGTAGGTTCTCCACCAAGTTAGCTTGTACCCGATATAACCGCCAAAGCAAGCTTTCATCATTTGGTGTGGCGAAATCTTTGACAGAACCACCAGCAGAGAGATGTCGAATTCTAACAACAATCAAAGAGACAACGACAGCGATCGTCCATACGATGAAAATTACTAAACCCCAAAGGGGAAAGGTCATATTCACAGTACCCATGACTGAATACATACAATCTGTCCTGGTAATGAGACTGCTGCTACTATAGCGTTCCTCACGCAATTGCTTTCAATCGTCCTGGACTGCATATATAGCGCTCCTAGATGAATCGTGAAATCGATTGCCCGTGTAGAGACGTTACATGTAACGTCTCTACACGGAAAACGTTTGCAAATCAATTTGGATTGCTGTAGTTGCTGCTGATATGCGATCGCAGCACGACCCGAAAAACCGATCGCCTCAAGCTTTATGACTCAAGCGTTAAGCTGTAGCTCGATAAGGCTGGTAGTCTAGATAAAGTAAGCTTTGGATTTGAGCTTTGCTACCAGAACGATCTAGACGCAAACAAATTGAGCAAGTCGTAGTTACGGCTGAGCAGATGCGCCAGATTGAGGCGCGGATATTTGCTGCGGGAATGCCAGTAGCAGCTTTGATGGAAAAAGTAGGGGGCGCGATCGCCCGACGAGTGCAGACATTGTATCCCTATCCGCAGATACGGCGGGTCGGCGTGCTGGTAGGACCAGGACATAACGGTGGTGATGCGTTGGTGGTGGCGCGAGAGCTACATTTTCAAGGGTATGAAGTTCTCGTTTACCGTCCGATCGCCAAATTAAAAGAATTAACCGACCAACACGCACAGTATGTTAAGAGTTTGGGCATTCCACATTTTGAGGCGATCGCTCCCTTGCAAGATTGTGACTTGTTAATCGATGGCTTATTTGGGTTTGGCATGGAACGCCAAATCACCGAGCCTATCGCCTCAGATATTCACCAACTCGACCGCTGGTCTATGCCTATTCTCAGCATCGATCTCCCTTCTGGGTTGCATACAGATACAGGAGAAGTGCTAGGAAAAGCAGTTAAAGCAACGCGAACTTTTTGTTTGGGATTGTGGAAGCAAGGATTATTACAAGATCGAGCATTAGAGTATATCGGTACGGCAGAACTGCTCGATTTTGACATCCCCACAGCAGATATACACGCTGTTTTGGAAGCGCCTAAAGTCAAGCGCGTGACGAGTGACTTGGCGATCGCCACTCTTCCCCTGACTCGTCCGCCAGTTACCCACAAATACAAACAAGGGCATTTACTACTCATCTGCGGTTCGCGACGCTATGCTGGCGGTGCATTACTAACGGCTTTAGGTGCTAGAGCAAGTGGTGTCGGAATGCTGTCGATCGCCGTGCCTGAATCGCTCAAACCCCTGCTGAACGCGCAACTTCCTGAAGCATTAGTTGTAGGTTGTCCCGAAACCGATAACGGCGCGATCGCCCAGCTCGATTTACCAGAAGGAACCGATTTAGAATCATTTCAAGCTATTGCCTGCGGTCCCGGTCTGACTTTAGAAGCCACGCCGATTATCCAAGGAGTTTTGAACAACGATTGTCCCCTAGTTCTAGATGCAGACGGGTTGAATATTCTTGCCATTTTGGGGACGCAAAAGTTATCGCGGCGATCGTCTCCAACCGTCCTCACACCTCATGCAGGAGAGTTTAAGCGCTTATTTCCCGATGCTCCTAGCCCGATGCAAGACCGCGTTAGTGCTGTACGAGAAGCAGCGCAGACGAGCAAAGCAGTAGTATTGCTCAAGGGAGCGAGAACGGCGATCGCCAATCCATCAGGTCAAGTCTGGCTTAATCCTGAGAGTACGCCTGCATTAGCACGGGGTGGGAGTGGCGATGTTTTAACTGGATTACTGGGGGGACTGCTCGCCCAGGCAACCGCACAACATATCTCAGTAGATGCGATCGCGGCGTGTGCGGCATGGTGGCACTCCCAAGCTGGCATTTTAGCAGAACGAGAAAGAACTCAAATCGGAGTCGATGCATTTACATTGACGCAGTTTTTGATTCCAGTTCTGCATCAATCTGTAGGATAGTCGTTAAAAATCATACTTTTTGAGGGAGAAAAACTCTGTACTTAAATGGCAAGCTGAGAGAAATTAGCCTACGGCAGGATTTTCTGCTGCCAAAATCTCAGCAGCAAGTATGGTAGATCGGGAAATAATTCAGATAAGTAGAGCCTTAAGCGCCACCTACGATCTGCGGGTGGTTTTTCTTTCGCTAGCGATCGCGATTTTTGGTGCTTACACAGCGCTAGATTTGGTGGGACAAGTTATTTATGCGCAGGGAATTGCACGGAAATTTTGGACGGTTGGCGGCGCGATCGCTTTAGGAATTAGTGTCTGGGCAATGCATTTTGTTGCCATGCTTGCCTATCAATTACCAATTCCCATCTCTTACAACTTTGAAATCGTTTTACTGTCAATGGTAGTGGCGATCGCATTTGCTGGTTTGGGGCTGTTCCTCGTCAGTCGCCTACCGTTGAAATGGCTGTTGTTAGCGTCTGGCAGTTTTTTTGTCGGGCTTGCCGCTATTGGGATGCATTACATTGCTATGCAGGGGATGTTGGTAGCAGCAGAACCAATCTACGATCTGCGGTTCGTTGCTTTTTCCAATTTGTGTGCGGTTGGTCTGTCCTTTTGTGGCTTATGGCTGACATTTCATCCGGCTGCTAAAGTTCTGGTTCCGGCTGAGAGTTGGCGCAAGCTGGGAAGTGCCATCTTAGCGGGAACTGCGATTGATGGAATGCACTACCTGGCGATGGCGGGAGTCGATTTCTATCCCAGCGTCCAAAAATTAAGCACGATGCCTGCTGGCATTGATAACTACGTGCTGGCAATTACGATTGGTGGTGCAACTTTGGCGATCTTATTATTGGGTGGCTTGGCTTCTTTTTTTGGTCAACAACTCAGAGCAGAAATCGCCAGAGTTGAAGCAATACGAGAAAGTGAAAAGCGATATCAAGAATTATTCGAGCTGGCTCCCGATGCCTATTTTTCCCTGACACCTGATGGCACAATCCAATCGGCAAATCAGTTTAGTGCTGAGTATTTAGGCTATAGCCAAGAAGAACTAATTGGTAGTTCGGCTTGGATGACAGTTTACGAAGCCGATCTTCCTTGGGCGCAGCAGTGGATGGAGAGCATGTTTCGCGACAGAGTGACGACGAGCGAAATCGAACTGCGAAAAGTGCGTAAAGATGGCTCGGTGTTTTGGATTCGCGAACGCAGCAAATTAATTTTAGATGCAATGGGGACACCTGTAGGACTGAATACGATTTGCCGCGACATTACCCAATTGAAACAAGTAGAAGAACAATTGCGGCAGAATGCGTTTCACGATCCGCTCACGGGATTACCCAATCGCGTGCTGTTTATGGATCGCTTGCAATTAGCGATCGAGCATCACAAAAGGCATCCAGAAGATTTTTTCGCCGTTTTGTTTCTAGATTTAGACCGCTTTAAAGTCATTAACGATAGTTTAGGGCATTTACTGGGCGATCGCTTACTCATGGCGATCGGCGATCGCCTTAAAGAATGTCTGCGTCCTATAGATACGGTAGCGCGGCTCGGGGGAGACGAATTTACAATTCTGATCGAGGATATTACCGATGTTAGCGATGCAATTCGCGTTGCCGAACGAGTCAATACTGCGCTTGCTGTGCCGTTTCATTTAGACGGACAGGAAGTTTTCACCGCTGCCAGTATTGGTATTGCCTTAAGTACCACTGGTTATGACAACTCCGAAGACGTGCTGCGAGATGCCGACCTTGCCATGTATCGCGCCAAAAGTCAGGGAACGTCAGGCTATCAGATATTTAACCCTGACATGCACGCTAGGGCAGTAGCACTGTTGCAATTGGAAACAGATCTAAGAAATGCTGTGGAACGACAAGAGTTTCGCCTGTACTATCAACCAATTATCTCGCTAGCTACAGGTAGAATTGTCGGTTTTGAGGCTTTGATTCGCTGGCAACATCCCCAATACGGTTTGCAAAACCCCAGCCAATTTATCCACGCCGCAGAGGAGGCGGGACTGATTAACCGCATCTGTCAGTGGGTACTCTACACGGCTTGCGCTCAATTAGCTCAGTGGCAAAGGCAATTTCCTGCGATCTCACCTTTAACGATGAGTGTAAATATTTCTGGCAAGCAGTTCAGTCAACCCCAGCTCAGCCAGCAAGTACAGCAAGCTTTACAGGATACAGAATTAAGTGCCGAATGCTTGCACCTAGAGATTACTGAAGGCGCAATTATGGATGGAGCCGGAGCCGCACCCGATCTCCTCTGGCAGTTACGAAATTTAGGCGTGCAATTATGGATCGATGACTTTGGCACGGGATACTCATCTCTAGGGCGGCTCTACCACTTTCCGATTCACGGTTTAAAGGTCGATCGCTCCTTTGTGGCACAAATTGAAAACGCTGACAACGTCCCCCTTGTGGAAACTATCCTCACTCTCGCTCGCCAACTCGAACTAGAGGTGACAGCCGAAGGAGTAGAAACCGCAACACAACTTACCCGACTGCGAGCTTTACAGTCCGAATACGCACAAGGCTACTTTTTCTCTCCTGCTGTAGATGGGGAAGCAGCAACAGCCTTACTGAGTCAAAATCTGCAATGGTAAAAAAGTTGAAAGTCGTAAGTCGAACAAGGGATAGGGGGAGTAATTCTAGCCACTAGTCACCAGCCACTAGCCACTAATAACTGATAAATCTGTAGCTTTTCATCTTGACACAGCCGATCGCCAAATTGCGAGATTTTTATCAGGGTTTTTAACTTGTATTATTTGTTTACACTTACCTATTAATACTTAACGATCGCTGGCTCCCAATTAAGAATATCTTAATTTCAGTAATTTTTCTGACCCAGAAAATGTGCGGATAAATTATGTTTGATTTGTCTGCTTCATGAAATTTTTTTGAACTTAAACGGAAAATGCTGACTGGAAAGCAACTCACATACACACTTCTCTCTACTGCCACTTTTTTCTTTCCTACATTGGTTCGAGCTGAAGCAAATACCAATGCATACCCGGCAGAAGTCGTACAAAGTTTTATGCAGGAATGCACGGAAAAAAGCGGTAAAAAACAAGTCTGTGCTTGCGTCCTCGATCGCATTCAAGACGACTACGATCTCGAACAGTTTTCTAAACTAGAAAAAAAGTACAGAGCAACTGGCAAAATTCCCAAAGAAGTCAAGAAGTTTATGTTTGGCTGCGTTGCCAGCAATCTTGCTAATAATTGAGTCATTTGTCATTTGTCATTTGTGAATGATTAGTGTTCTTAGTTACGACTTACGACTTCTCGTTTATCATTTGTAGACTTACCAATAACTAATGAATCATTAGTCAGTTGTCAATATTTCTTTGGGCGTACCAATGACAAATAACGAATGACTAATGACAAACTATCAAGCCGATAACTTAACTAGGTGTGAGTAGTAACTACGTTCGAGCGATCGCCTGACGGCGCGTAATAATCACCGTTTTCATCAATCCCCAACTGAAGTAATGATTCTTCGCCAGTAATTAACCTCGCTCCTCGCTTGCGGGTGAAATAGTTCCAGCCCCATTGGAAAATTACTACCAACTTATTGTCAAATTCAATCAGGTAGTAAATATGCACGAACAGCCAAATTAACCAAGCAAAAAGACCTGAGAACTTGACGAAACGTAAATCTACGACTGCGGCATTGCGTCCGATCACCGCTAGGCTGGCGATATCAACGTAGCGGAAAGGAGTGACAGCTTGTCCCTGAAGCCTACGTTGGATCAGTTCTGCTACATATTGCCCTTCTTGCATGGCTACGGGTGCGACTCCTGGTAAAGGTTTGTCATCTTGGTGCGAATAATTCGCCAAATCGCCAATGATGAAAATATTGGAATAGTTAGCCAGACTTAGATCGGGTT
Organism: Chroococcidiopsis cubana SAG 39.79; assembly: GCF_003991895.1. NCBI lineage: Bacteria > Bacillati > Cyanobacteriota > Cyanophyceae > Chroococcidiopsidales > Chroococcidiopsidaceae > Chroococcidiopsis > Chroococcidiopsis cubana. Next base: position 37,787 of record NZ_RSCK01000026.1, on the reverse strand, counting down.
CGACAATGACTCGTCCCGCCCGATCGAGTTGCGCCCCCGTGCGTTGGGCGATCGCTTCTCCCATCGATGAAGCCTTCACACCCGCTGCCCATAAAACCGTCCGCGCAGGAATGGATTCAATATTCTCACCTTGACGAATCGTCACAGCATCCTCGGTGACGTTCGTAACTAAAGTCTTAGTTTTGATCGTTACGCCCAATCGCTCTAAAGAGTGCGCCGCTTGAGCCGATAACTTTGGATCGTAGGGTGGTAGGATGCGATCCATACCCTCTATCAGCAAGATTTGGGTTTCTTTGGTGTCTATATTGCGGAAATCGCGCTTTAACGTACTGTAAGCAAGCTCTGCGATCGCCCCAGCTAATTCTACTCCCGTTGGTCCCCCGCCCGCGATCGCAAAAGTCAACCAAGCACGACGTTTTTCTGGATCGGTTTCCTTTTCCGCTGCTTCAAAAGCTAGAAAAATCCGCCGTCGCATTTCTAAAGCATCTTCTACAGTTTTGAGTCCTGGTGCAACTTCTGCCCAGTTATCGTTACCGAAATAATGGTGACTTACCCCAGTCGCGACAATCAGGCTATCGTAGGCTAATTCGCCATTCCGCAAAATAATTTTTTGCTGTTGAGGATCGAGATCGATGACTTCGCCCATCAGCACTCTAGTGTTTTTTTGTCGATTCAAAATCGCCCGCAACGGCGACGAAATATCGGCTGGGGAGAGAGTCCCCGTAGCAACTTGATAGAGCAGGGGTTGAAACAGATGAAAATTCCGCTTATCCACTAAAGTGACATCGAAACCACTTTTTCCTAATGCTTTGGCTGCATACAGCCCAGCAAAGCCGCCACCAACGATGACAACTTTATGAGGAGCTTTCATAGGTTCTACCATAAGTTAGATGCTAAATTTTCTCTACTTTTACTACCTACAGAGCTTTGTTGCGTCATTAAGCAAAGATCTGTACCTTTGCCAATACTTGCTTCACAGATTTTAATCCCAGATTACTGCGATCGCCACTTTTTGGGCGTAGCGACAGTTACCAGTTGTCAGTTATTAGGGAGCAGGGACGAGCTGGGAGCAGGGGAAGAAGATATTAACTTCTCCTCGTCCCCTTGTCCCCCTTGTCCCCCTTGTCCCCCTTGTCCCCCGACTCCCGACTCCCACTCCCTGTTAATATACGTAAAGAAACTGAGCGGGTAATAACACATGCGGGTTGCGATTGTCGGTGCGGGGCTGGCTGGGCTAGCAACTGCCGTCACGTTGGCGGATGCTGGCTGGGAAGTAGAGATTTATGAGTCTCGCCCCTTTGTAGGTGGAAAAGTTGGGAGTTGGATAGATCCCGATGGTAACCATGTTGAGATGGGGTTGCACGTCTTTTTTGGCAATTATTACCAGCTATTTGAATTAATGAAGCAGGTAGGGGCATTTGAACACCTACTGCGAAAAGAACACGTCCATAATTTTATTAATAAAGGCGGACGCACCGGAGCGTTAGATTTTCGCTTTATTACAGGTGCGCCATTTAATGGATTAAAAGCCTTTTTCACGACTTCGCAGCTGTCACTACAAGATAAAGTGCAAAATGCGATCGCCCTCGGTACTAGCCCCATCGTGCGGGGTTTAATCGACTTTGAGGGGGCAATGAAAACAATCCGCAGCCTGGACAACATCAGTTTTGCTGACTGGTTCCGCCGTCAGGGTGGCAGCAATGGTAGCATCAAGCGGATGTGGAACCCAATTGCTTATGCTTTGGGTTTTATCGACTGCGAGCATATTTCTGCTCGTTGCATGTTGACAATTTTCCAAATGTTTGCCGCTAGAAGCGAGGCTTCGGTGTTGCGGATGTTGGAAGGTTCGCCGGATGAGTTTTTGCACAAACCAATTGTGAAGTATTTAGAGGATAGGCAGGTCAAAATTTTCACGCGGCGGCGAGTTAGAGAAATTCAATTTGCCCAAGACAGGGGAGAAACCAGCGTCACGGGCATAGTTGTTGCTAGTGGCGAGACAGAAGAAACAATTACTGCCGATGCCTATGTCTGTGCTTGCGATGTCCCGGGAATTCAACGGCTCTTACCTGCGGCATGGCGGCAATGGTCGCAATTTGACAACATTTATAAGTTAGAAGCAGTACCAGTAGCAACCGTGCAATTGCGGTTTGATGGTTGGGTGACAGAACTGCAAGACGCTCAAAAACGCCAGCAATTGCAGCAAGCCGCAGGCATCGATAATTTACTGTATACACCGGATGCCGACTTTTCTTGTTTTGCAGACTTGGCTTTAACTAGCCCGACAGATTATTACCGCGAGGGACAGGGTTCTTTATTGCAACTGGTACTGACACCAGGCGATCCTTTCATTAAAGAAAGTAACGAGGCGATCGCTCAACACGTCCTCAAGCAAGTCCACGAACTATTCCCCTCGTCGCGGGAGTTAAATATGACTTGGCATAGCGTCGTCAAGTTAGCGCAGTCTCTCTATCGCGAAGCACCAGGGATGGAACCGTATCGCCCTTATCAAACTACGCCAGTAGCAAATTTCTTCCTAGCGGGGAGCTACACCCAGCAAGACTACATCGATAGTATGGAAGGGGCAACACTTTCGGGGCGATTGGCAGCGAAAGCAATTCTGGCAAGTGAAAAACTAGCCAGCCAAGGTGAGTTGTCGGCTGTATAGGTAGACGCAGGCGCGGTAGTAGCTTCGAGCGATACTGCATAGACACTAAACAACCAGAGGAAAAGTCAATGCCAGATTGGTTAGAGCATAGCGTACAGGTTGAAGTGCCAGTTCCCGTTGACCAAGTATGGGAATTGTGGTCAGATCTAGAGCAGATGCCGCGTTGGATGAAGTGGATTGAGTCGGTAAAAGTGCTGGAGGATAACCCTGATTTGTCACGCTGGCATTTAAATACGGGGGGATTGCAGTTCGACTGGCATTCGCGCATTTTGAAGAAAGTACCAAATCAAATTATTCAATGGGAATCTGTGGATGGTCTGCCCAATCAAGGCGCAATTCGGTTTTACGATCGCCACAACAGTACCATTGTTAAGCTCAGCGTTGCCTATGCTTTTCCAGGAATTTTAGGAAAAATTATGGATAGCCTATTTTTAGGTCGTGCAGTCGAATCGACGCTGCAAGCCAACATGGAAAGATTCCGCGATTATGCCATTCAAGCTCAAGCCCAAAAGCAAGGGGTTAGTTGTTAGTTGTTAGTTGTTAGTAATTGGTTGATGGTTGTAGGGGCGGGTTCACCAAAAAACTTTGTTTGTAACCGAGACTTTAGGTAAACCCGCCCGTACAGTTGATGGTTGTAGGGGCGGGTTCACCAAAAAACTTTGTTTGTAACCGAGATTTCAGGTAAACCCGTCCCTACAGCAGTAGTAAGTGGCAATACCCACATTTCACACCCTATTGCTAGGTAAATATGGCTATAGGTACAACCCATAGTGTATTCAGCTATGTTTAGATTGACAGTAATAGCCTTTGTGCCAAAGTTCAATTTGCAGTCAATAATAGAGTTATTTTCCCTAGCCCCTAGCCCCTAACTCCTCACCCCTCATTATGTCTCGGACTTCGCCAATTCCTGTTGTGACAAACCATCCCAGGCTTGCTATTATTCAACGCTTGCGTAAGCTAACACACCTAATGGATAATGCGATCGCAATTCCAGGGACGAAGTTTCGCATTGGTTTAGACCCCATTTTAGGATTGCTACCAGGAGCGGGAGATTTTATCGGCACGGCGCTTTCGGCATATATCGTACTGGAAGCCGTGCGCTTGGGACTTCCCAAAGAGACATTGGGAAAAATGGTGAGTAATATTCTGTTAGAAAGCGTAGTTGGTACTGTCCCAGTGGTGGGTGATTGGTTTGACTTTGCCTGGAAAGCCAACGTTAAGAATCTGGAGCTAATAGAGACACATTTGGGGGTAACAAATACTAGTAAGCCTGCCAATCGCTGGTTGATGTTTCTACTGGTAGTAGGGTTCTTAATTATTGGTATAGGTTTAGTGACCTTGAGTGTGCTAGTTTTTAAACTGCTCTTAAATGCAGTGACTAGCTAATTGAGGTTTTAAGACAGGAATGAAGGACTGGTGGCAGGCGACATTTCCCCAGGGGAGACAAACATTAAAAATTATCGATGCGAATGGCTACCCAGTTTCTATATCTTACGGAGAGAAAGGCACGGGTAAGCCACTATTTTTAATTCATGGAATTGGCAGTTGGAGTTACAACTGGCGTTATAGCGTCGAACCCTTATCGAAATACTTTCGCGTGATTTGTTTCGATGCCAAAGGTTACGGGTTTTCGGAAAAGCCACTACGTAAAGAAAGACACGATCACCAATTGATCGAGCTATCGCGGATTATTAGCGGCTTGTGCAACGAACCAGCCATCATCGTTGCAGAGTCGCTGGGTGCATTAGTGAGTTTGGGGCTGGCGCTTGCTTATCCTCAACTGATCGAAAAATTAATTGTTGTTAATGTCCCAATCTTTCCCGAACGCCTACCGCATTGGGGTATGTGGTTGCTGTCGCAATTACCAACAGAAATAGTCAAAGCGATCGATTCAACTCGGTTTCCATATTTTTTTGCCCCCGTCATGCGGGAATTAATGCGATTAGAGCGGCGATCTGTACTATACGATCCCTCAATATTGACGGACGAAGATGTCTATTGGCTGACCTATCCGTTTGTAGAATTTCCTGGGACGATCGCCAAAGTTGCGGAAGACTTACAAATTGCAGCAGCAGAAATCGAACACTTGCAGGCAAAAAAACCAAGCTTAATTACTAAAATTCAAAATTATCTACACAAAATTAAATGTCCTACCCTAATTTTATGGGGAAAACAAGATAGCTGGTTTCCGTGTAGCGATGGTGAGAAACTGCGATCGCGCATCCCTAACGCTCAATTAAAAATTCTTCCCAATTGCGGTCATGATGCCTCAGCTGGTGCAAACCAGGCAGTGAATGCAGCAGTGTTGGAGTTTCTGAAGTGAGTAGTGGCAAATTGGTAATTGGTAATTGGTAATTGGTGAACTCTCCTGAAGCCCCTGAACCTTTCCTACTTCCTTGTCTCTGTTGTCTTTTTTCCTGATATCATGTCCGGTTATTGACCGTAAATTCTGTCAGGGCGGGTTTATTGAGATCTTCTGTATTATGTATGAAGATCTCTGTTAAAACCCGCCCCTACGGTGATATGGCTGTTTGAACAGACATGATATGACTTCGGTAAGGGCGGGTTTAACCGCAGAATTATCTGTTCTACCAGAGGTTCTTCAAAAAACTCGCCCCTACGACTTTGACTTTTGTACGGGCGGGTGCGCGCAAATAGGTTGACAACCTTAAGTGAAAATTTTCGATCGAAACCCGTCCCTACGACTTTTGACTTCTCAATAGCTCTGTTATAATAACAAAAACGTAGTCGTTATGAGTTTATATATTCCCCTATGACCAATCCTGCTGTTGAGAACTTAGTGATTATTGGCTCTGGACCCGCTGGATACACGGCAGCTATATATGCAGCGCGGGCAAACCTCAAACCTGTTGTCTTTGAAGGCTTCCAAGCAGGGGGCTTACCTGGCGGACAGCTGATGACGACGACAGAAGTAGAAAACTTTCCTGGTTTTCCAGAAGGAATTACAGGACCGGAACTAATGGATCGGATGAAGGCTCAAGCAGAACGCTGGGGAGCTGAGTTATACACCGAGGACGTAATTGCAGTTGACTTGTCGCAGCGTCCGTTTACTGTCCGTTCTGAGGAGCGGGAATTTAAGACGAATAGCATCGTTATTGCGACTGGAGCTACTGCAAAGCGTTTGGGACTGCCGGATGAACACCAGTTTTGGAGCCGAGGTATATCAGCATGTGCGATCTGCGATGGCGCTACACCGATTTTCCACAGAGCGAAATTAGCCGTGATTGGTGCTGGTGACTCCGCCGCTGAAGAATCGATCTACCTGACCAAATATGGCGACGAGGTACATATGTTGGTGCGGGGTGACAAAATGCGTGCTAGTAAGGCGATGCAAGACCGGGTTTTGAATAATCCCAAAATTACCGTTCACTGGAATACGGAAGCGGTAGATGTGTTTGGCAACGAAAAGCACATGGAAGGCTTGCTGATCCGTAACAACAAAACAGGCGAAGAAAGTAAGCTAGAAGTACGGGGTTTATTCTATGCGATCGGTCACAATCCCAACACATCTTTATTTAAAGGTCAACTGGAATTAGATGATGTAGGATACATTGTCACCAAGCACGGTTCGGTAGAAACCAGTGTCGAAGGAGTATTCGCGGCTGGAGACGTGCAAGACCACGAATATCGTCAAGCAATTACGGCTGCTGGTAGCGGTTGTATGGGAGCAATGCTAGCAGAGCGGTGGCTGTCGGTGAATGGATTGATTCAAGAATTCCACCAAAAACCAGAGACTCCCAATAACGAACTGGAACATCAAGCCAAGCAAGCCGCCACCCCAGAAGAATTCGATCTCGCTCAGACGCGGCATTATGGTGGCTATGCTTTACGCAAACTATTTCATGATAGCGATCGCCTGTTGATGGTGAAATATGTCTCGCCTGGATGCGGTCCTTGCCACACGCTCAAACCGATTCTGAATAAAGTTGTCGATGAGTTTGACGGCAAAATTCACTTTGTCGAAATTGACATTCAAGCAGATCCTGATATTGCCGAGAACGCTCAAGTTACGGGAACGCCGACTATCCAATTCTTTAAGGATAAGGAACTGCTGAGCGAAGTCAAAGGCGTAAAGCAAAAGAGTCAATATCGCCAGTTGATTGAAGGCTATCTGAATTAATTTGTGGCAATAATCGCGATTGAATTTGATTTTGACTCTTTGTTAAGGGTCGTTTCATGGGTTGTAGAGACGTAGTAACTTGCGTTTTTACAACCCATTATTTCAGGCAATTCTCAAGTTAAATTTTAAGTAAATAAAATTATAACTAATGATACATGTAATACTCTAAATGTTAAAATACTCGGTTAAGCAAAATTTCAAGAAAAATTAGAGATTGAACCCGGTCATTGCCCTAATCTAGCGAAGCTCCTCAAACATCCTTTTTGACTTCTCTATGTTTAAATAATTTAGAAAAAGTGAAGATCGGCAAAAACTCGGATGTCGTTCGACTATTTTGCAGTCTGTAATAAATTATCTCCATTGAGCTGCCTAGATTAGCACTAATTCTCTGCTCGTTACGGTTTGCTTATTGTGGAGTTGTTGAATTTACAGTATGCTGCCAAAACCTTTAACCAACCAAAAAAACACAAGCGATCGGGAAGTATCTCTACGCCTCCTGTTGATATTGCCATTCGTGCTGCAAATTTTTGCCGCTGTTGGATTGACTGGATACTTTTCTTTGCGTAACGGACAACAAGCAGTTAACGATTTGGCTAATCAGTCGATCGAGAAAACCAACCAGTTAGTGAACGAACATCTCAATGCTTACCTAGCAATGCCTCATCAAATCAATCAGCTTAATGCCAATGCTATAGAGATGGGGAAACTCAACCTGAAAGATTTTCAAGATGCAGGCAAGTATTTTTGGCAACAAATGCAGGTTTATGACAAGCCTAGTTATATCGGTTATGCTCTTGCAAACGGCGAGTCTGCTGGGGCAGGACGCTGGATCAAAGGGCAAGACGTGACAATCGAAGAAATTTCTGCTCGTACTCAAGCTAAATCCTACACTTATTCCACAGACAAACAGGGAAATCGGCGCAAACTAGAACAAGTAGTCGAGTACGAACCTTTGACTGATGTGTGGTATACCCAAACCGTAAAGGCAGGCAAACCGCTTTGGACGCGGGTATATACGACAGACAGCTATGAGGAATATGTAGCGGCTTCTGCGAATTACCCGATCTACGATAAAGCTCGCAAACTAGTCGCTGTGATTGGGGTCGATCTGCTGCTGTCCGATATCAGCGATTTCCTCCGAAAGATTCAAATTAGCCCTTCAGGACAAGTCTTTATTATCGAGCGAGATGGGCTGTTAATTGCTAATTCTGGTGCTGAAAAACCATACAAAGTTGTTAATAAGAGTACGCACCGCATCAGTGCAACAGATAGCCAAAATCCGCTAATTCGAGCTACAGCCAAATATTTACAGCAAAAATTTGGCAGCTTTAAAGCAATTCAAAATAGCCAAGTATTAAACTTTCAACTGAAAGGCGATCGCCAATTCCTGCACGTACAACCGTGGCGCGATCGCTATGGCTTGGATTGGCTAGTTGTAGTCGTCGTCCCAGAATCCGATTTCATGGCACAAATTAATGCCAACACGCGCATGACAATTTTGCTGTGTTTTTTGGCATTACTAGTAGCAACCATATTGGGAATTGTTACTTCTCGTTGGATCGCTCAACCGATTGGGCGTTTGAGTCAAGCTTCTGAGGCGATCGCGACAGGAGATCTGAACCAAGAAGTCAAAGTTGTTGCTGTCAAAGAATTAAAAACTTTGTCCCACTCCTTCAACCGGATGGCGGCGCAACTCAAAGACTCATTCGAGCAATTAGAAAATCGAGTTCAGCAGCGCACCCGCGAACTCAACGAAGCTAAAATCGCGGCGGAAACAGCAAAAGAAACGGCAGAAGCGGCAAATCAAGCGAAAAGCGAATTTTTGGCAAACATGAGTCACGAATTGCGTACTCCCCTCAACGCCATTCTCGGCTTTGCTCAACTGATGCAACGCAGTCGTACCCTCACTTTAGAACAGCAGGAAAACGTTAGCATCATCAATCGCAGTGGCGAACACCTACTAGCGTTGATCAACGACGTACTCGACATGTCCAAAATCGAAGCTGGGCGGCTAACACTGCATCCACAGGAATTTGACCTGTACTTAATGCTGAATGCAGTCGAAGAAATGTTTCAACTCAAAGCAGACTCTTTAGGTTTGCAACTGATCTGCGATCGCCACCCAGATGTACCGCGCTACATCAAAAGCGATGAAAAGAAACTGCGTCAAATTTTAATCAACCTCATTGGCAATGCCCTGAAATTTACTTCTCATGGTAGCGTGACCGTGCGTGTAATAGCAGGGAGCAGGGACGACGAGCAGGGAGCAGGGAGTAGGAGGGAGAGTGGGAGAAGGGGAGTAATTACCAACTACCAATTACCAATTACCAATTACCAATTACCAATTACCAATTACCAACTCACTTTTACAGTCCAAGATACAGGCGTAGGCATAGCCGCAGAGGAATTAGGGCGGTTGTTTCAAGCTTTTGTTCAAACGGAAACTGGGCGCAAATCGCAACAAGGTACGGGTTTGGGTTTAGCAATTAGCCAAAAGTTCGTGCAACTGATGGGAGGCGAGATTTCTGTCAGCAGCCGGATAGGAGTCGGGACGCAGTTTGAATTTACCATTCCCGTACAGCTAGCAGATCCTAGCAGCATTCCCCAGGAGCGACCGCAGCGACAGGTAATTGGACTCGTACCAGGACAACCACAGTATCGCATTTTAGTAGTAGACGATCGCCCAGAAAATCGACAAATTGTCATCAAACTGCTGACTCCAATCGGCTTTGAAGTGCGCGAAGCCGAAAATGGTAAAGACGCGATCGCGGTATGGTCGAGTTGGGAACCACATCTGATTTGGATGGATATGCGGATGCCCGTGATGAATGGTTACGAAACGACAGAATATATTAAATCGCACCTCAAAGGGCAAGCAACGATAATTATTGCCTTAACTGCTAGCACGTTAGAGGAAGAAAAAGCAGTGGTACTTTCGACGGGGTGCGATGATTTTATGCGTAAACCCTTCCGTGCCGAAGAACTGTTTGAGAAGATGGCACAGCACATTGGCGTGCGCTACACCTACAAAGAGGAAGGAGAAAAACAAGATGTAGCGATCGAGGCATCATCGTGCGTCCTTAATCCTTCATCCTTACAAATTATGCCCCACCACTGGCTCGAACACCTACAGCAAGCAGCGGCACAACTCGATGGGGAGACAATCGCGCAGCTCGTAGCGCAAATTCCCGAGACTCATGCGCCTCTGGCAACAGCCTTACTCGAACAAGCAAACAATTTTGATTTTGATGATATTCTCAATCTCGCCCAAGCAGCGATCGGATTATAGTTTATGAACAGTGAGTGGGCGACTGCCTCTGAAAAGACAATCTTAATTGTGGACGATATTCCCGATAATTTGCGAGTGCTATCAGCAACGCTATCCGAGCAGGGTTACAAAGTCCGGTGTGCTAAAAATGGCAACATGGCATTAAAAGGAGCGCAGGTAGCTGCACCAGATTTAATTTTGTTGGATGTCAAAATGCCGGATATAGACGGTTATGAGGTTTGCCAACACTTAAAAGCTGAGATGCGAACCCGTGAAATTCCAATAATTTTTATGAGCGCTCTAGACGACGTGCTAGACAAAGTCAGAGCTTTTGAAGTCGGGGGAGTTGACTACATTACTAAGCCGTTTCAAGTCGAAGAAGTTTTAGCTCGAATTAAAAATCAACTTGCCTTACAAGCAGCTAAGGCAGAAATTCAGCAATTAAATATCAAACTAGAACAACGGGTAGAACAGCGTACCGCGCAATTAGCAGCAACGAATCATAAACTACAACAAGAAATTCTCGAACGGCAGCAAGCAGTTCAGCTATTAAATGAAAGCGAGGCACGACTGGAGAGCATTTTAAACTCTTTAGAAGAAGTTGTCTGGTCTGTTACTGCTCAAAATCCCACCTTGATTTATCTCAATCCTGCCGCACAGAAGGTTTACGGTATTCCGACGACAGAATTTTTAAAAAATCCGCACTTGTGGCTAGAAGTCGTACATCCAGAAGACCGCGAACAAGTGGAAAAGGGGGCGCAAATCTTGCGATCGCAGGGTAGCCATAGCTCGGAATATAGAATTGTGCGTGCTGATGGTGAAGTGCGCTGGTTGTACGCTCGCGCTCATTTAATTTGCGACCCTACAGGCATTCCCCTACGAATTGATGGCATTATCTCTGACATTACCGATCGCAAGCGGATCGAGCAACAACTCATCTACGATGCTTTACACGATGACCTGACGGGATTACCGAATCGCACGTTTTTTCTGGAACGGTTGGAGCTAGCGTTGAGATATACCAAACGACATCCAGATTATCTGTTTGCCGTACTTTTTATCGATCTCGATCGCTTCAAAATTGTGAATGATAGCCTCGGACATGCAGTAGGCGATCGCCTCTTGATTGCTTTTACCAGTTTAATGCAACAATGCTTGCGTACTTCAGATACCGTGGCGCGCTTTGGCGGGGATGAATTTACAATTTTACTAGAAGACATTGAGCAAATTGCCGACGCAATCAAAATTGCAGATCGCATTCAAGCAGAACTCGCCCAGCCGTTTGAGTTAGAGGGGCATACGGTTTTTACTACTGCTAGTATCGGCATAGTTTTTAGTGGTATGGGATACGAGTCTCCCGCCGAGTTGCTACGGGATGCTGACACGGCGATGTACCGAGCTAAAGAGAGCGGCAAGGCACAATATACAATTTTCAACCCTGATATGTACGCTCAAACGCTACAACTACTGCATTTAGAAAGAGATTTGCGGCAAGCTTTGGAGCGTCAAGAATTTTGCTTGCATTACCAACCGATTGTATCTTTGAGTAGCGGTCAGATGGTTGGCTTTGAGGCACTCATCCGCTGGCAACATCCAGAACGAGGTTTAGTTTTCCCTGGTGAATTCATTCCTATTGCCGAAGAAATTGGCTTAATTGTACCCATTGGTGAATGGGTTTTAGAACAAGCTTGCGCTCGATTGCGGCAGTGGCAGTTACAGTTCCCTCAAGCAGCGAATTTAAAAATTAGTGTCAATCTAGCTAGCCAGCAAATTAACCACCCCAAATTAAGCGAACAGATAGACCGAATTTTGGCTGTAACTGGCTTAGATGGTAGTCACTTAAGATTAGAAATTACTGAAACCATGTTGCTACACCATACAGAAGCAACGATTGACATGTTATTAAAAATTAGGTCTAAAAATATTCAACTAAGTATTGATGATTTTGGTAAAGGTTATTCTTCCTTGAGCTATTTACATCGATTTCCTATTAATACTTTAAAAATTGATAGTTATTTTATCAGTCAAATAAATCCTAATTCTGAAAATGTGGAAATCGTCAGTACGATTAATACCCTAGCTCATAATTTGGGTATGGATGCGATCGCTGAGGGTATAGAAACGGCTCAACAATACGCTCAACTCAAAGCTTGGGGATGTGATTTTGGGCAAGGATATTTCTTTGCTAAACCTTTGGACTTCCATGCGGCAGAAGCGTTGATTATATCGAATCCGCAATGGTAATTGAGTAGTGCGTGAGTAGCATAAGATGGGCATTGCCCACCTTACTCGGACTAAATTAATTCTCGATTGGTGGTGCGAGCGGCGCTCTCAATCTACCACCACCACCGATGTTATCAGGTCTGTTATTGTCAATGATGTGTAGTGCTGAAATTAGCTTTATCATGTCATCATAAAAAGCACCACTCCGACCTTCAAAACTATAGCCGTAGCGATTGCGAAATTCTTCTGGAACTCCTTGTTCTACAGCAAGATAGTAAGCGTCCCAATAAGCATCATCGACTATGTATGCACCATAATTTTGTAATGCCTTGAAAATCTTCTGCCCCGCAGGAGTCTTTAATCCTAAACTGTCTATCTTCACGTGAGGCGGGATTGCCAATAAACTACCTTGTACGAGTTTAGAATTAGTCCCCTTATATTCACTCTCGGCATATCGGTCGGCGCGGTCGGCGGGCCAGCGATAACCGGGCATAGATTTAGAATAATGAAGATATTTTTTGCCCCAAACCAAGATTTTGATCGCGTGGCGAATTGGTTCGTCACCTGTTAGTTCGCCTCGGCGAATAGAACCACCGATCGCCGACATCCCAGAACCGAAGTGAGTACCTTTAATCCCGTCACCGTAAATGTCAACACCCCCCCACGGGTTACGCCAGCCGTGGATGTTGCCACCTGCGGTACAACGAGCCAGGGGTTCGAGTTGCTCGATCGTTCTTCCATCTGGCATCAAAAAAGCTGCGGCATTATTAGGGGTAGAGTATGGTTGACTGGTTGCGTCTGGAACGATTAAATTGTCGGGGACTGGGAGAGAAAGACCCATTGATTGCTTACCCGTACAGCGTCCAGGACCGAAACTTCCCGGTGATACAACTTGTCGCATCGGATCGCCAGCTTTGAGCTTGTAGAAGTACTCCCGATCTGCACCAAAAAAGCCTGCTTTTGGAAGATTTGCTGGTACATATGTTGCAGTAGCTCCAATTGGCATATTCCAAATTGAAGTAGAGGAGAAGGGCCACAACCATTTGTCTCGCGATTTGGGGTCTTGAGCTAGAATGCCAGAAGTCACTTGCTGACTAATGAGAAAATCTTGGCTTGGCTTTTGAGCCGACAGATTGTCAGATTTCCCTTCATTATTTGCAGTCGTTGTATGACAGCTACCGATAGTAATACTAAGAACAACACTAGCTGCTAGTGCAATTTGCTGAGCTTGAAACTTACGCATGATCTACTGTATATCTTTAGTGAGTGCGAGCAAGACAGAGGTTGCTGCTAGTTGAATTTGAGTTGGGGGATAGAAGAAACTTGAAAAATGCGATCGCATATATCTAAACACTTAAGGAAATAGAGTGAAATATCTCGACCGTGAAACTCAGAGCGATCGCGCTTGGTTTAAGTTAAATTTATAGAACCATCACAAAATCAAGTTAATATGTATTTTTCAGATCGACCAAGGGCAATTCTACTGAAGTTAAATTACAGTAAAATTGCCGATCTGCAAGCATTAACTCGATCGATCTACGTTGTTTGGAGATGTTTGCTAAGCGATCTACCTACGCTTGAGGACGATTGCTGGCTACTATGCGTTTTACTTATGAGTTAGCAAATTAATACAGTATCTATCGTATAAATACGTAAATTTTACCTATATTTGAGATCCATAAAAATAATTAGTACAGCACTAAGCCCCAGCGAATAGAATTCGCGGCTAAATAAACATAGATGTAAAGCAGTTTGCCGTAGGCAAACTAGCCCGCGCGGATTCATGGCAAGTTAAGGGTTGAACCTACATTCACGCAGGATAGGCAGGTTTTGCGTGTGTAGCAGCGATTTCAATCGCCAAGGGCAAGATCTCAAAAAATAGGGCGGGTATAACCCACCCCACAAACTCTTAGCACCCACGACCTAACTTCTCTTCTACTTCTGCTACCATCAACAGAGTTTTTAGTACCGAATCGGGGTTGAGGCTCATAGAATCTATTCCCTGTTCTACTAAAAACTGAGCGAATTCTGGGTAATCGCTGGGGGCTTGACCGCAGATCCCAATTTTACGACCCTTAGCTTTAGCAGTAGCGATCGCCATTTGCACTAATCGCTTAACTCCTGGGGTGCGTTCGTCAAACAAACCCGCCACTAAAGCCGAATCTCGGTCTAATCCAATTGTCAGCTGAGTTAAATCGTTAGAACCAATCGAAAACCCATCAAAGACTTCGCTGAATTCCTCCGCCATCAAAACGTTGTTGGGCAACTCGCACATGACGTAAATTTCTAACCCGTCTTTACCTCGTTCTAAACCGTGCTTTGCCATTTCTGCCAAGACTTTACGCCCTTCTTCGGGAGTGCGGCAAAAAGGAATCATCGGAATTAAATTGGTTAACCCCATCTCTTTTCGTACCTGCTTGATGGCATGACACTCCAAAGCAAAAGCATCGCGGTAACGCGGATCGTAGTAACGCGCCGCCCCCCGCCACCCTAGCATCGGGTTTTCTTCCTTGGGTTCAAACTGCTTTCCACCGAGTAAGTTGGCATATTCGTTCGATTTAAAATCACTCATCCGCACGACAACTGGATTAGGGTAAAAAGCAGCTGCCAGCGTCGCTGCACCTTGGGCTAGTTTCTCGATAAAATACTGGGGCTTCTCTGCAAAGAATGCCGTCATTTCAGCAATTTTGGCTTTTTCCGCTTCGTCCTCTAAGCGATCGAAATGCAGCAGTGCCAAGGGATGAATTTTGATATAGTTGGCAATAATAAACTCTAGCCGTGCCAATCCCACACCATCATTAGGAATTGCCGAGAGGCTGAAAGCTTCCGCAGGATTGCCTACGTTCATCATAATTTTGGTACGAGTGCGAGGCAGGTTATCTAAGGGAACTTCTCGAACTTCAAAAGGTAATAATCCTTGGTAAACCTTTCCCTCATCGCCTTCAGCACAGGAAACCGTAACTTCTTGCCCAGAATGCAACACGCTAGTAGCATCGCCACAACCGACGATCGCCGGAATTCCAATTTCTCTAGCGATAATTGCGGCGTGACAAGTTCTACCACCTTGATTTGTCACGATCGCGCTAGCTTTTTTTAAAATAGGTTCCCAGTCGGGGTCTGTTTTATCAGTAACTAACACATCCCCAGTTTGGAAATGGTCGAGTCTATGCACGTCTGTAATGACTTTAACTTTCCCCTGACCGATCGCCTCGCCGACACTGCGACCTGTAATTATAGGTGCATCGCCGTTAGCCCCGACTAAGTGATAACTCCGTAAAACGTTGAGACTTTTTTGCGATTGTACGGTTTCGGGGCGGGCTTGGACGATAAATAGTTCTTCTGTTACGCCGTCTTTTGCCCACTCAATATCCATCGGGGTATAAGTACCGCGCACTTTAGAGTAATGATCTTCGATCGCGCAAGCCCAACGCGCTAATTGCAATATCTCGTCATCGTTGAGGGCATATTTGCCGCGATCGCTAGGTACGACAGGAACGTTTCTGGTAACTTTCGATCCGCCTGTATCGTAGACCATTTTGAATTCTTTAGAACCCAATCTTTTACCTAAAATCGGGCGAAAACCTGCTTTGAGTGTAGGTTTGAAGACGTAGTATTCATCGGGGTTAATTGCCCCTTGGACGATATTTTCGCCCAAACCATAGGCGGCTGTAATCAGTGCGGCATTTTTAAATCCTGTCTCCGTATCGATAGAGAACATCACCCCAGAAGCCGCCAAGTCAGAACGTACCATTTTTTGTATGCCAATTGAGAGGGCAACGCTGAAATGGTCAAAACCTCGGCTGTGACGATAGGAGATGGCGCGATCGGTAAATAGGGAAGCAAAACAACGATGACAGGCAACTAGTACGCCTTCAACGCCGTTGATGTTGAGGTAGGATTCTTGCTGTCCGGCAAAACTAGCATCTGGTAAGTCTTCAGCTGTGGCGCTAGAACGAACGGCAACATCAGTGTCAATCCCGTAATTTTCGCATAACTTTTCGTAGGCAGTAGCGATCGCCTCTTTTAAGTCTTTCGGGAAAGGCGTGTACCGCAGCATAGATCTTGCTTGTTTACCGCGTTGGCGTAAGTTATTCAGATCTTCTACATCTAAATCGGCAAACAGCGATCGCAATTTGGCATCTAAACCAGTCTGCTGAATGTAATAGCGATAGGCATAAGCAGTAATTGCAAAGCCGTTGGGAACGTTAATACCTTGGGGTGTGAGTTGTTGGATCATTTCGCCTAAAGAGGCGTTTTTCCCGCCTACCAAAGCCAGATCGTGAATTCCTACCTCTTCAAACCAGAGAATCAGCGATCGCTCTTTTGCTGCTGGGGAGGTCGTTTCTGTTACCGCCGTTACCATAGCTATTTTCCTCTCTAGTGATTGCTACTGCGATCGAGTCAATTTATATCAAAAAGTAAATTTAGTATTTTCTTTTCTAATCTATTAGGGATCAAAGCCTTTTGACATCAAATCTAAACGAACCTACATATTTGTAAGTTACCAGCAATTTTGCAAAGAGTATTATTTAGAACTTATAGTGACAAAGATAAAATTGAATTACGCAAACTCTTAGTATTGACTAATCTAACAATTTTTGCGAAGACTTGTTGTATAACCTACTGCAACTAGTAAAAATCGAAAAAAACATCAATTGTGTAGTAGTAGGCGAGAATATGTCTAAATTCTTAGTTTGCTGAATTGTTCAACCAGTTGACTAAATCTTCTGGATTAGAAAACTCCAATAGAGCTTCAGCCAAATTCTCTAACTGAGTTAAGGATAACTGGCAAATACGCTCTTGTAATTCAGGCTCAACGGCTCCAACTCGGCGCGGTAGCTGACGTAGAATCAACGTGAGAGCTTCTTCCTGTCTTCCTTGTTACAGTCCTTGTTCCATCCAGCTCGTTACTATTTGCATCACAACCTCCTGTTCCTCTGGTGCAATTTGATTTATGTTAGTGCGAAAAAGTTCTTCTTCGGCTGTATTCAATTTTAAATAGGTATCAATAAATCCAGAAATTAATTGCATTCTTGTCGGATCTAACCGCAAAGTTGCCAAAGCTCTTACGAATGTATTCAATGGTACATGATACAGGAGCAGTTTCCAGGTCGTAGAGTTGTCGTAG
Source organism: Chroococcidiopsis cubana SAG 39.79 (assembly GCF_003991895.1). Taxonomy (NCBI): domain Bacteria; kingdom Bacillati; phylum Cyanobacteriota; class Cyanophyceae; order Chroococcidiopsidales; family Chroococcidiopsidaceae; genus Chroococcidiopsis; species Chroococcidiopsis cubana. Next base: position 20,362 of record NZ_RSCK01000026.1, on the reverse strand, counting down.
CTACGGAAAATCTCGAACACTTGGAACGATTTACTGATTGCCAGCATTGGAAGGATATTACTTACTAAGATTTCATAGACCCTAACTTAAGTTAAAATCGTCCCACCCATCAACTTTTGATATCTATAAGTTAATTCTGCTTGCATTAAAGTCCAACGTTGCAAAGTTGGATCTTTCTCCATCACCTTCTCAGCGGCTTCTCGCGCAATTTCTAAAACAGCCTGGTCGTCGATTAAACTTGCCAAAGTAAAATCTGGTAGTCCAGCTTGACGCATTCCTAAAACTTCCCCAGGACCGCGAAATTTCATATCTGCTTCAGCAATAAAAAATCCATCTTGAGATTCTTCTAATACTTTTAAGCGCTGACGGGCAGTTTCATTCTTAGGATTACCCATTAACAGACAAAAAGATTGCGCCGCACCACGTCCGACACGTCCCCGCAACTGGTGCAATTGAGATAAACCAAATCGCTCGGCATTTTCAATTAGCATTACCGTAGCGTTGGGAACGTCTACACCAACTTCAATTACAGTTGTAGAGACGAGAATTTGCGTTTGGTTGTCGCGAAATAAATTAATCGCCTCGTCTTTATCGGCTGACAACATGCGACCGTGGAGCAATCCGACTTGAAACTGGGGAAAAATGCTTTCTTGCAACTTTTGATATTCATCGACTGCTGCTTTTAAGTCCAGCTTTTCCGATTCTTCCACCAAGGGCAAGACAATGTAAGCTTGTCTGCCTTGAGCAACTTCACGCAGAATTAATTCATAAGCGTGCGATCGCTCTTTACTAGATAAAACTGTTGTATGAATCTTCTGTCTACCTGGGGGCAATTCATCAATTTGGCTCACATCCAAATCCCCGTGTAAAGTTAAGGCTAGCGTGCGGGGAATTGGCGTAGCTGTCATCGTCAAAACGTGGGGAGACTCGCCCTTTTGTTGCAAACGCGCCCGTTGTCCGACACCAAATCGGTGTTGTTCGTCAATTACGACTAATCCTAAACGTTGAAAAATGACTTTATCTTGAATTAAGGCATGAGTCCCCACTAATAGGGGTAACTCTCCTGTTTCTAATTGGGCGTGAATTTGCCTTCGTTTCGCCGCTGGAGTCGAACCCGTTAGCAATTCTACAGGTAAATGCAGTAAATTAAACCAACCAACTAACTTGCGATAATGCTGTTCTGCTAATACCTCTGTGGGAGCCATCAACGCCCCCTGGTAGCCTGATTGAATCGCGGCGAGAATTGCTACCACTGCAACAACCGTTTTCCCCGAACCCACGTCTCCCTGAACCAGGCGATTCATCGGTACGGATTTTTTTAAGTCATTGAGAATGTCATTAATCACCCTTTGCTGCGCACCAGTGAGTTTAAAAGGTAAAAGTTGATAAAACTTTTCCACCAATTGACCGCTTGGCGAGAGAACGGCACTATTAGCAATTTGCCGTGCTTTATATTGGCGTTGCAGCAAACCTAGTTGTAAATAGAAAAACTCGTCAAATACCAGCCGACGACGGGCAAGTTCTAAAGCGTCAGTATCAGCTGGAAAATGGATATTAGCGATCGCTTCCCTTACCTCAACAAATCCGTAATAATCGCGTAAAGCTTTTGGTAGCGGATCTTTGAGATGAACTAGGGATGGAAGTGCGGTAGTGACAGCCTTGCGCACCATATCTGCCCCGACACCTTCCGTCAAGGGGTAAATTGGTACAACTCGACCCACAGTTAATGAATCAATTGTATCTCCTGGGTGTGCCAGCACCTCCAGAGCTGGTTTGTCCAGCGTCAGACCGTATTTACTCTCTTTCACCAATCCCGACGCTGCGATGACTGCGCCAGGTGGATATTTGCGCTTTTGTTGTTCTTGCCAACCGCGATGAGAATAACGTCCGCCAGCGAAAAAGTAGTTGAGGCGAATTTGACCCGTATTATCTTTCAGGACAATTTCCAGAATGGATAATTTAGCATTACGGGGACTGGTAAAACACTGGCACTTTTTTACCGTTCCTACTAGCGTTGCTGTTTCTCCCGCCTCTAAATTGCAAATCTTAACCTGTCGTGCGTAGTTAATATGATCGCGGGGATAGTAGAGTAAGACATCTCTGACGGTATACAGTCCCAACTTGGCTAAAATCTCACCTCTTCTCGCACCAATCTCCGGCAACCTAGTCAAGGGCTGCTCTAAACTGGGTGCAAGACGTTGATTTATCTCTGAAGATTTAGTAGAAATTAGGGTTGAGGTTTTAGGTTGGACGACGGGGGAGTCGGGAGTCGGTAGGGGCGGGCTTCCAAACCCGCCCGTACGGGAGTCGGGAGTCATGTTTTGACTTTTAACTTTGGACTTTTGACTTAATTCGTCACCTAACTCATAGAAATGCTGCTGTTCCGAGACTTGCTGAGAAAGGTGCAAGCATCTACGTGCTGCTGCAACTACGCTTTGTCTCTCTTCCTGCGTCATCTGATGGTATTCGGCAAATTGCATTGCCATTTCCTGCCATCTACGTCTTTCTTCTACAGATAAAGTGACAGGAGGTTTGCCAAAACTTAAACAGAGAAACTCGCTGAAGCGGTATTGTTTCCCTACCAAGTCTACAAAGCCTTTCTCTGCCTCCACAGCTAAGGCTTTCTGCAATCGCAACCAGTCTATATCGTCATTAGTCATTGGTCATTTGTCGTTGGTCATTTGTATCTAGTGAAGGTTGTTAACCGATCGCTTACTATTCATCAAACCAACTCGCACGCCATGCAGCTTCTGCTTCAGCGATCGTTCGCTCCCGCTGCCTCTTCTGATATTCTCGCCCTAAAGAAACTAAATTTGATTCTAGTTGCCGTACTTGGTTGCGTGCAGTCCTGACATTGGTATCTGCAAACTCAACTTCTGACAACCGCAACTGAATTGCAATTAACTGCGTCACGCCACCTTCTTGCAAATCCTGCGGATTTTCAGTTTCAATTAATAAATTCATGACATTGGGTGGTCCTGCTGTCATTTCGCCTGTAGCTTCCGAGACTGCGGTAGCAGCTTCTAGTAAAGGAGCAGGTAGTTTTTGAGGTAGAATGCCAGATTTTTGCAGTAATTGATTCGCATCTAAGGATAAGGTTTTGAGGACTTGGGCGATCGCTCGTTCTAAAATTTGCTGCCATTGTACTAGTTCTAAAGGGTTAGAAGGCGTAGCAGGAGACTCAGAATTCGGAATAGACGCTGACGCTACACTGCGAGAACGGAATTCGGAATTCGGAATTATCTGTTCCTGTTCCTCGATCGAGTCCTGTTCTATTTCAGCGATCGCACTTTCTCTATCTAGCTGAATACTATATGCTAACTCCCGCGCCATTTCCATTGGGTTGTTCAACAGTTCTAGCAATCGTTCGGCTGCTGTTTGCCCTAACTGACGAAGCGATCGCTGCAATTGCTGTCTTTGATTCATCGACAGACTCAAAAATTGCTTGGGATACGCCTGAGTGCAGACTTGATAACTTGCTAAGATCAGCTGCTGGCGTGTAGCTTGTCCTAAAGCTTGACAATAACTCGTGTAGGCGCTGTTGAGTTCGGCAAATAACTTATTTGCCGACTTTTCCAAAGCTTGCATGTCTCGCTCAATTTGTTCGATTGCTCTTGCCATCTTTTCAGTTATCAGTTATCAGTTATCAATGGTACGTGGTGCGATCGATGCGGGTGTGGGGTGTAGTGTTTTTTCTCCGCGACTCTCCCTTGTCTCCCTTGTCTCCCTTGTCTCCCTAATTCCCTGCTCCCTAAAAAAAAGGACGGGTGGGTGCGTCGCACCATTTTAACCCGTCTGGTAAATTGAAGGGAGCTAATCAATAGCTCGATGATTTGGCTCTATTCTTCGGATGACTTTTCGATGCCTTCACCTAAGACGTAGCGGGAGAAGCGACGGATTTGGATATTTTCGCCTAACTGGGCGATCGCTTCTTTAACCAAATCTTCTACTGATTTGTTTTGATCCTTGATATACGCTTGATCCACTAAGGACATCTCTTTCAAGCGCTTGTCAATGCGCCCAACAACGATCTTTTCGCGAATGTTCTCTGGTTTTCCTGCTAGATCGTCTTTCCCCATTTCAATTGCCTTTTCCTTTGCGACAACTTCAGGGGGAATATCGCTGACTCTAACGTACTCTACGTTAGGACAAGCAGCGATTTGCATGGCAATATTTCGCACTAATTCACTAAATGCTTGGTTGCGCGCTACGAAGTCAGTTTCGCAGTTCACTTCCACTAGCACGCCAATTCGCCCGCCAGTATGGATGTAACTATCTACTAGTCCTTCTGCTGCTACACGTCCAGCTTTCTTTCCAGCAGAGGCAAGTCCTTTCTGCCGCAGCCATTCAATGGCTTTTTCCATATCGCCATCGGTCTCTTGGAGTGCTTTTTTGCAATCCATCATGCCAGCGTTTGTTCTCTCGCGTAGCTCTTTAACAGCCTTTGCAGATATTTCCGCCATCTTCCCTCAATTCCTATTTGTTATTTGTTAATTGTTTGTTAGTCAACGGTTAATTGTTTGTCACTATCAACCATTAACCATTAACCATTAACCTATCCTTCTTCCTCTTCTTCGTTAGGAATCACCGCATCAGTGTATTCACTTTCGCTTTCATCATAATCGAAATCTTCTTCTGCACCCTCGTAATCTTCGTAATCCTCTTCCGCATCCAATTGTCCGTGTCGTCCTTCGTAAATTGCGTCAGCTAATTTGCCTACAATCAATTTGATCGAACGGATGGCATCATCGTTAGCAGGAATGGGAACGTCAACGAGATCGGGATCGCAGTTTGTATCCAGCATAGATACAATTTCAATGCCTAGCTTCTGGCATTCTAATACTGCGTTGTATTCCCGCCGCTGGTCTACAATTATGACCACATCAGGAACCTTCCGCATGTTCTTGATTCCACCCAGGTATTTTTGAAGTTTAGCTAGCTCTCGGCGCAGTACCGATGCTTCTTTCTTGGGTAGTAAATCCAGCGCTCCGCTTTCCTCGCGACGTTCTAACTCTTTCAATCGTTCGGCGCGAGTTTTAATCGTCGTCCAGTTAGTCAGCATTCCGCCTAACCATCGCTGGTTGACATAGCTAGCGCCACAACGCAAGGCTTCTTGAGCTACAATCCCTGCTGCTTGACGCTTCGTACCAACGAAGAGAAACTTTTTCCCTTGCTCGGCAGATTGTCTGACGTAATTGTAAGCTTCATCCATTAACTGAGCTGTCTGCACCAAGTCAATGATATGAACGCCATTACGAGCAGTGTAGATGTACTGCGACATTTTCGGATTCCACCTGCGGGTTTGATGCCCAAAGTGAACCCCAGACTCCATCATTTGAGCCAATGAAACGACTGGCATATCTTCTTTAACTCCTGATTCGGGTTAATCCTCCACCCAGCTGCGTCTCCCAGGAAACACCCGAAAACACTGGATGTGCGATTTGTAGACAACTTTTCTAGTATAATATGGTTTCAAACTAAAACGTTTCGGCACTTACGAAAAGTCTATACGGGTTTCTCTCCCATAACAGAACGTCTCTACTCGGTTCTAGGTTTCATCAAAGCGTACTCTTCGTAAACTCCTTGGACGTTGTACCAATTGAGAAAAATGCGGGCGACTTGTTCGGCTAACTGAGGCTTACCTTGGTTAATCAACCACCTTAAAACTGGGGCTAGGGTACGCTCGTTGAGTTGTCCGCCGAGGGAAAGAATCCCCCATAGCAAGCGGTGTATCCAAGTCATTTGGATCATCATCCGCACTTCCCATGTTGGGTGCTTTTGGTAGAACAAAACTCCCATCCGACCGCGTTGAATTTCTTTGTCAATTAAATTAGGAATTTGCTCTAAATTAAAGGCTGGATGCCAGTGATAGCCGACTGCATCGGGGCATTTCACTAAATTTAATCCCAACTGTTTCAACCGCACGCCTAATTCCAAATCTTCCCAACCGTAGAGTTGAAAGCGCGTGTCGAATAACCCAGCTTTTTCTAGCCAATGACGAGGAATAGCTACATTTCCCGTGGCAAAATAAGCCGTAGAAAAATCGGTAATTTTATAAGGCTCGGCTGTAGGATTGTCAAAATTACATGTATTAATTACTCTACCATAGGTGAAAATGCGATCGCTGCCATACATTTCTCGTCCCTGCTGCAACCCTTGAGCGTGCGCCTGCAAGAAATTCTCAGTCACGACCAAATCGCTATCGATGAACACGATCGTATCGCCTTTTGCCCGTTCTACTCCCAGATTGCGAGCCGCAGCTGGTCCCTGGTGGTCTTGTAGAAGCGATCGCACGTGGGGAAATTCAGCTGCATTTGCCTCTAGCCATGCCAAAGTGCCATCTGTAGAGCCATCATCGACTAAAACTACCTCATAGCCTTCTATAGCCACATCGTCATGGTTTTGGCGTTCTAGCGATCGCAAGCACTTCGCCAAAATTGGCAGGCGATTGTATGTAGGAATGACAATACTGAAAAACACGGTTTTTCCCCTTAATACCATCTATAAGGGTAATTGGTAATTGGTAGTTGGTAGTTGAGTGGTGCGTGATGCGATGCGGTGCTTGGTGCTTGTAGTTGGTCGCTGACAACTTGGTCACTGGTCACTGGTCACTGGTTCCGACTCCCGCTTTACGTGCTTCCAGCCACAGGGGAACAAAAATGACAGCGAAAGCGATCGCTAGTGCTACGATGCCAAACTTAGCTGTGAGAGCAACTAATTCTTCTAGAGAAACAATTTTACCGACGAAGAAAGCCAGCGTCACCATGACTGATGCCCAAGCAGCAGCCCCCGCTAAGTTATAAATAAAGAATTTGGCGTAGGGCATTTGGGCAACACCAGCCAGTGGACCAGCAAAAATACGTAATAAAGCAATAAATCTGCCAAAAAATACGGCTTTGGTGGCGTTGTTACTAAACTGTTCTTTCATTTCTAGGAGTCGGTCTTCTGAGATGCGGAAAATTCGACCGACTTGCAACATGAACGACCAACCGAATTTTCTGCCGATTAAATAGCCGCAAGTTCCACCAATAGCAGCTCCCGCGATCGCATCACCTAAAACGAGCCAGTAATTTAACTCGTCACTACCTGCAAGAAACCCTCCTACTATGGTTACGGTTTCACCTGGGACGGGAATACCGAGGTTTTCTAATAAAATTCCGAGAAAAACTGCCCAATAGCCGTACTGGTGGGCAATTTCCTGAATTCTTTCCAACGATAAAAACTCTAGTGACATCCAGCCGCCTTTACAAAGTTTTACTTTTCTTCCATCTTGGCGCGAGCCTGGAAAATGTGTCAATCCAAGTTATGCTGCCGTTTATCCTCGCACCGGTCGAATATTACGAAAAACTACTGAAAATCAATAAATATTACATTGCTTGCTTTACGTAATCTTTATAAAAATCCAGATTTGTAATAAAGATTCGGTAAAAACTGTTGATTTTACTGACACTTGAGGGTTTCCATGCTTAAATCGATTCATCTGAAGCAGCCGCTCGAATACTTTCCTAATTGTTTTGGTATTAAACCTAAAATGTAGCGATTGAGGCAGCAGTATCCGCGCGTGAATCTACTGAGATCGATTGAATTAACTCTATGAACTACAACAGAAACAGCAGTGATTTTACGGTTGGATATATGTACTAAAAATCGTTAGCCTAAAATAGGAGTCAAGTTTACGTAAATAAAAGCGATTAATTCAGTCATTTTTTATTTAAATATTTGTGGATTCATTAAACTTAAGGACAAATTTTTATAGCTTGAAATTCCCACTGCTTTTTGAGTAACTAAATTTCAAAATCTCTTGAATGGAGAAGCTTCAGACAATCGACAATTTGTGCCAGTTGATTCGGGTTTATATATAAATTCACAATAACTGGCTTGTCTAAAACCCTATTGTATGCACTGATAAATCGGCAATAATGATGAGTACACAAGAATTTCAACTAATTTTGCTTCAGCCACCAGAACGCCTAGACGAAAATGGTGGTAGTGCCTTAGAAACTCAATTGGCTAGGCTATTGCCTCAAAAGCAAGCTCTCTGGGTGATCGATCTAGCCCAAGTTGATTTCATGGATAGTGCTGGCTTAGTTTCCTTGGTTAGTGGGTTGAAATCTGCAAGACAAATCGGTTGCCGTCTAGTCCTATGTAATGTGCAAGCTTCCGTAAGGCTAGTATTAGAACTAACACAACTGGATTCTGTATTTGAAATTTTTGATAGCTATGATGAGGTGCTAACAACTGTTAATTCACCTGCTCTAATGCGTTAGTTGGCGATCGCCTGAAATTGAGAGTTTTGAAAAATGAAAAAGGGTGGGCATTGCCCACCCTTCTTGTTTTAATTTTACGATAGCTTTATTCCACTGCTGCGGCTTCAGGAGTGGCTGTTGGTTCTTCTGACTTAAGCGTCAGGTAGCGAATGACTTCTTCGCTCAAGCGCATTGCCCTTTCCATCGGAGCTATAGCTGTCCCTGGTGCTTCATAGTTCATTTGAACGTAAACGCCTTCGCGCTGTCTGCCAATCTCGTAGGCAAGACGGCGCTTACCGCGCAGCTGAATTTGTAGGTTAGTAGCTCCCTGGTCTTTGAGGAAGTTTTCATATTTAGCGATCGCCTGTTCGATCTGTTCCTCTCCCAGGTCGGGACGCAAAATGTACATTGTTTCGTAGGCTGATGGCATGGTACGCTCAGTAATCTCCTTTTGGACAAAAAGGCTGCTCTCCGTTTTTTGACGAGCAGCAAGGATTCATCATTATATCAGTTGATGAGTGGTAATTGGTAATTGGTAATTGGTCGGCAGATGCTAGCAAATGACTATTAAGACTGCCCATCTTTTTGCTGAGCGTACATGACCCGCAGGACTAAAGCGGGGTCGATGTAATTGTTAGCGTATTTCAAACCCCAATGTAGGTGAGGTCCTGTAGTGCGTCCTGTCATACCGACACGACCGATTCTAGCTCCAGCGGGTATTGTTTGCCCTTCCCAAAGGACAATTCCGCCTTCGCGATCGATCATGTAGCGGTTTTTGCCTTGAGTGCCGACCTGTCCTTGCATGTGACAGTAAATGTGATCCCAAGCTCCAGAACGAATAATAACGTGCGTACCGCAGGCATCGCGATCGGCAACCTTAACTATTGTGCCAGTCCACCAACTGCGGACGTAACTACCTTGAGGTGCTACTAAATCTAAACCACTATGAAATTCCAAGCCCGAACCGCCAGTAGGAGAGCGACGGTAACCGAAAGGCGAACTATAGTATTGGAAATTTTCGACCGGAAAGGATGCTTTGCGCCAAAGATTACCAGTGGCAATTTTGTTTTGCGCTACTTCCTCTGCTGTCACCTTTTTTTGATGCCATGCTAGTAGGGGTAAGCTGGCAAGACTGAGTGCAACCAGCAGCAAACTTTTTTTGGAAACAGTAAAACCCAGTCTTTGAGACCTCAGAAGTTGAAATTGCTTCATGCTTTGACTCCTAGATCTGGGTACTGGTTTGACACCACGGGCATTAGCAGAATTCGAGCGATCGCAACTTGATTCATATAACTTAAATAAAATACTGGCAACTGACTAGTGGAGAAGAAAAAATTCCGAATATTACTGACTGATTAGTTTTAGTAGACTGTTGAGGTCGAACTGGTGTTGCCTCTATCTGAAATTTATATTTAAGTTCGCTATAGATTTAGGTTCGCTAACAATGTGAATAATCAGATTTTTCACAATTTGCTGAAAATCCTGCAAAAACTTAACACGATTTATCTTGCCATAGCAAGGGTAAATCTACGGAAGGACGCATCTTCTCTGAGTTAGCGATCGGCGAACTGTGCAGAACCACTCGCGAATGTGTAAATTTATCGTTAGAATTTTTAAATTAATGAATTAAATCTCGATCGCCAGACGCTCTTACCTCATGCTGACAGAAATGTTGCCGTTTACTCTCAATTTAGATGCTACTGCGATCGCTGGAGCTAGTTTGTGGTCGCTGGCGTTATATTTAGCTTTTTCAGGCATAGGCGACTGGATAATACACCAACTCCAACGCTGGTTTAATTTTGCCGAGCAATCGCTTTACATAAATCGAGCAGAATTTGAAAAAACCCGCATAGCGAGAGAATCTCAGAATGCTTTTTACGCTTCGTTATTCAGCATTGTGCCTTTTTTGATTTTTGGCAGTTTGTGTAATTACGGCATCGAACTGAGCTTAGGTCGGAGTTGGGCAATTAGTATGGGTATACTTGCCTGCGTTAGCTGCGGAGTCTACGAGTTAGGACGACGAGATGGTAGGGAACAGTGACCAGTGACCAGGTGAGTGGTAGCTTCTGACTTCTGACTTGTAGACTTCTGACTCCCGATTCCCCTAGTTTACTTAAGTTCTTCATAAACAATTTGAGCAATTTTAGCGGCGGCTCCTGTTTGTCCGCGCACGCTGCGTAATTTGGAGCGCATTTCTTCTAGTTTTTCAGGATGCTGTAGATAGTCGAGTACGAGTTCTGCTACAGTCTGAGGTTGGAGTTTACCAACCAGTTCTGGCACAATTTCCGATTTTGCCCAGATGTTGGGCCACGATCGCAAGCCCAATCGCTGCAATACTAACCAGTTTATTACTTTTGCCATACTCGTTCCTATAAAAGGTAAATTTACGAGTACCCCAGGGATACCATCCCAAGCCCGCATCGCGTCTAGTTGCTGAGTTGGTAACAAAACAATCATTGGCACGCCTAGAGAGCCTAGTTCGGCTGTATTTGCGCCTATGGTTGTCAAGCATAAACAACATTGAGATAACAGATCGTAAGCTGGCGATCGCGTCCACAATTCTACTACTAAGCCGCTAGCTGTTTTTAGTAGGGGTGAGGGGTGAGGAATCAGTTCGGCTGTGGAACCTTCTACTAAAGGAATAATTGGATTTTTTTCACGGTTGGCAAACTCAGCCAAGGTTTGCACGTCTAAAGTAGGTGCGACGGGAATGACAAAGCGGGTCTGCGGTCGTTGTGTATGAATGTATTCGGCGATCGCCAGCATCAACGGTACTCCCTGTGACAGTTTCGCAGCTTTAGAGCCTGGTAATAAACCAATTAATTCAATTTTGGATTGGTCATGGGTAATTGGTAATTGGTAGTTGGTAGTTGGTAGTTGGTAGTTATTCTCTCCTGCTTCCCCTGCTCCCCTGCTCCCCTGCTCACTCCTCACTCCTCGCTCCTCACTCCTCACTCCTCCAGAGGCTTCTGCCATCAAATCCCCTACTACCGTAAACTTGTGGGTATGTTTTGATGGAGCGCTATCGATTAAGTCTGGTTTCATGACGGCAAAGCGATCGATCCAACTATGCCAGCGCGTCTCCCACTCGGCATAAATTACGGTACGATAACCGAGACGCTTGCCAATGATGACTGAAAATAATTGATCTCCACCTAAAAACACCACAACACCGCGAGTTCTCCAATCCCAGTTGTCTGCGGTTTTGCCCCAGAGCAAAAATTGCCAGAAATGCTTCGCTGCTTGCACTCTATCGACTTCTGGGTAAGATTGGGCGATCGCGGCTTCTTTGCCACTAGCATTCGGACAAGGAGAAAGCACTACCGAAATTCTGACGCGATCGCGATCGTCTGCTAGTTTCTGGCGCAAAGCTTGCACGACGGGACGCACCCAGGTTGTGACTTCCCCAGGACCATTAGACAAAACCAAGATATCGATGTTATTTGTCATTTGTCATTGGTCATTTGTACCTTTTCATACCCTTGTTTTTAATTTTTCAGACTTTCATGCCTATCATAAAACGAAAATTTAACAGCATAAAGTTAAATTTTATTTATTAAATTTTTGCAAAGATTAGTCAAAATCCTAATGATTAGCCACTTCAGGCAAAATTAACAAACGTAACGAAAAGTTACGAAATTTTTATCAAATTGTGTCAGTTACAGCCTGAATCTAACTTTTGGTAGGCACTTTCTGATAAAAAAAACTCATGTGCCGTGTATTTTCTACGCCGATCGCAGTTCGGTTTTTCAACTGTAACGCGACCAGTTCACAATCTGTAGAGATCGTCGAACTTACTGCGTAGAGGTACAAGTGGGACATTAGGAAAGTGTGTATCTGGTGTCCTACGTTCATTGCCAGAGATCCCTACAGACAGAAGAACACGCATCAAAGGAGCCTTACCGAATGTTCACACACGTCAAGTCCACCATCCGACACATTACGCCCGACAACCTGGCAGAACGTGCTTTAATCAAGGTGGTCTATGTCGTGCTAGAGTCCCAGTATCAGAGCGCCTTATCGCAAGCGGTACGCCAAATTAACCAAAGCAATCCGAATTTGGCGATCGAAATTAGCGGCTATCTGATCGAAGAACTCCGAGACCCTGAAAACTACGAGGAGTTCAAGCGCGATATCCAAAGTGCCGACATCTTCATCGCCTCACTGATTTTTATTGAAGACTTGGCGCAAAAGGTGGTAGCGGCAGTAGAACCATACCGCGATCGCTTGGATGTGGCTGTTGTCTTCCCCTCAATGCCAGAGGTGATGCGCCTCAATAAAATGGGTAGCTTCTCGATGGCGCAGTTGGGACAATCCAAAAGCGCGATCGCCCAATTCATGCGCAAGCGTAAAGAAAAATCTGGGGCTTCTTTCCAAGACGGGATGCTGAAGCTACTCCAAACCTTGCCCAAGGTACTGAAGTATTTGCCCATCGACAAAGCCCAAGATGCGCGTAACTTCATGTTGAGTTTTCAGTATTGGTTGGGGGGGTCGCCAGAAAACCTGCAAAATTTCTTGCTGATGTTGGCGGATAAATACGTGTTGAATGGTGTAGAGAGGTTGCACGCAACGTCTCTACAATACCAGGAACCCGTAGTTTATCCCGACATGGGTATTTGGCATCCTTTGTCAACTACTATGTTTGAGGATGTCAAGGAATACCTCAACTGGCACAACAGCCGCCAAGATATCTCTAGCGACCTAAAAGACCCGCTTGCGCCTTGCGTGGGACTCGTACTGCAACGCACCCACCTAGTAACGGGCGATGATGCCCATTACGTAGCAATCGTACAGGAACTCGAAGCGATGGGGGCGCGAGTGGTTCCTGTATTTGCGGGTGGTTTGGACTTTTCCAAGCCCGTCGATGCTTATTTCTACGATCCAGTTAGTAAAAATCCGATCGTAGATACGGCGATCTCCCTAACGGGTTTTGCCTTGGTAGGAGGACCTGCACGACAGGATCATCCCAAAGCAATTGAAGCACTGAAGCGGCTGAACCGCCCTTACATGGTTGCCCTACCTTTAGTGTTTCAGACGACGGAGGAGTGGCAAGATAGCGATCTAGGCTTGCACCCAATTCAAGTAGCACTACAAATTGCCATTCCAGAATTGGATGGGGCGATCGAGCCGATTATACTATCAGGTCGAGACGGTGCGACAGGTAAAGCGATCGCCCTGCAAGACCGAATTGAAGCCGTTGCCCAACGTGCGATGAAATGGGCAAACCTGCGCCGCAAGCCGAAACTTGACAAAAAAGTGGCGATTACCGTTTTCAGTTTCCCGCCTGATAAAGGTAATGTGGGGACAGCCGCCTACTTGGATGTATTCGGTTCCATTTACGAGGTGATGCAAGCCCTGCGAAATAACGGCTACGACGTGCAGGATTTGCCAGAGTCGCCCAAAGAGTTGATGGAACAGGTGATCCACGATGCCCAAGCGCAGTACAGCAGCCCCGAACTCAATGTTGCTTACCGGATGTCCGTACCGGAATACGAAGCACTGACTCCCTATTCGCAAAAATTAGAGGAAAACTGGGGACCACCACCAGGGCATCTCAACAGCGACGGGCAGAACCTTTTGGTATACGGCAAGCAATTCGGTAATGTTTTTATTGGCGTACAGCCGACATTCGGCTATGAAGGCGACCCGATGCGGTTGTTGTTCTCTCGTTCTGCCAGTCCCCATCACGGTTTTGCGGCTTACTACACATATTTAGAGCAAATTTGGCAAGCCGATGCGGTGTTGCACTTCGGGACGCACGGTTCCTTGGAATTCATGCCAGGAAAGCAAATGGGGATGTCGGGTGACTGCTACCCAGATAATTTAATTGGCATGATTCCCAACTTGTACTATTACGCAGCAAATAACCCCAGTGAAGCCACAATTGCCAAACGCCGCAGCTACGCCGAGACGATTTCCTACTTGACACCACCAGCCGAAAATGCTGGATTGTACAAGGGTCTGAAGGAATTAAGCGAACTAATTGGTTCTTATCAAACTTTAAAAGATTCCGGTCGCGGTATCCCCATTGTCAACACCATCATGGATAAGTGCCGGATGGTAAATTTAGACCAAGATATTAACTTGCCCCAGCAAGATGCCAAAGATATGACTGCTGAGGAGCGAGATAATATTGTTGGCTTGGTGTATCGCAAGTTGATGGAAATTGAGTCGCGGTTGTTGCCTTGCGGGTTGCACGTTATTGGGAAGCCGCCTTCAGCAGAGGAAGCGATCGCAACTTTGGTTAATATTGCTGGGTTGGATCGGGCTGAAGAAGAGATCCAGAGTTTACCTCGGATTATTGCCAATAGCATCGGGCGGGATATTGACGAAATTTATCACAATAGCGATCGCGGTGTCTTGGAAGACGTGCAATTATTACAAGACATCACCCTTGCCTCCCGCGCCGCAGTTAGCGCTTTGGTACAGGCACAAACCGACGCAGAAGGCAGAGTTTCCCTGGTTTCCAAACTCAATTTCTTCAACATGGGTAAAAAGGAACCTTGGGTAGAAGCTTTGCACCAAGCAGGTTACGCCAAAGTCGATCCGAATGCCCTCAAACCCCTGTTTGAATACTTGGAATTCTGCCTGCAACAAGTTTGTGCGGATAACGAACTGGGGGCTTTGTTACGGGGATTAGAAGGCGAATACATCTTACCTGGTCCTGGTGGCGACCCGATCCGCAACCCCGATGTTTTACCTACGGGCAAGAATATTCATGCCCTCGATCCGCAAGCAATCCCAACAATGGCAGCGGTGCGATCGGCGAAAATCGTCGTAGACCGCCTTTTAGACCGCAATAAGGCAGAAAATGGCGGAAAGTTTCCTGAAACCATCGCCTGCGTCCTCTGGGGAACCGATAATATCAAAACTTATGGCGAATCCCTGGCGCAAATTATGTGGATGGTCGGCGTGCGTCCGGTTCCCGATGCTTTAGGACGGGTGAACAAGTTGGAATTGATTCCTTTAGAAGAGTTGGGACGACCCAGAATCGATGTCGTGATCAACTGTTCCGGTGTTTTCCGCGATTTGTTCATCAACCAAATGAACCTGCTAGATCAAGCGGTGAAAATGGCGGCGGAAGCGGACGAACCTGTAGAAATGAATTTTGTTCGCAAACACGCCTTAAAGCAAGCTGAGGATATGGGGATTAACTTGCGCCAAGCTGCAACCCGCGTATTTTCTAATGCTTCCGGTTCCTACTCGTCCAATATTAATTTGGCAGTGGAGAACAGCACTTGGGACAGTGAAGCTGAGTTACAGGAAATGTATCTCAAGCGCAAATCCTTTGCTTTCAGTGCCGATAATCCAGGGACGATGGAACAGTCGCGGCAGATTTTTGAAACTACCCTGAAAACTGCTGAAGTGACATTCCAAAATCTCGATTCTTCCGAGATTAGTTTAACGGATGTCTCCCACTACTACGACTCAGATCCGACAAAAGTTGTGGCAAGTCTGCGGAATGATGGTAAGATGCCTACTTCCTACATGGCAGATACAACTACAGCTAACGCTCAAGTCCGTACTTTATCAGAAACCGTGCGTTTAGATTCCCGTACCAAATTATTAAATCCCAAGTGGTATGAAGGAATGTTGTCTCATGGTTATGAAGGCGTGCGGGAACTCTCCAAGCGATTAGTTAATACGATGGGTTGGAGTGCAACTGCGGGGGCTGTTGATAATTGGATCTACGAAGATGCTAACGACACGTTCATTAAAGATGAAGCCATGCGTCAGCGGTTGTTGAATTTAAATCCTCATTCTTTCCGCAAGATGGTTTCTACTTTATTAGAAGCAAATGGGCGCGGTTATTGGGATACTGATGAGAACAATTTGGATCTGCTACGCGAGTTATATCAGGAGGTAGAAGACCGGATCGAAGGGATTGAATAGATCGTAGGTTCATTAGGTTATAACCGTGTAGAGACGTTGCATCGGGTGTAGAAACGTTGCATGCAACGTCTCTACATATATGCCTAAACCGATATGACTTTATTCAAAAATAAATATTGCATTGAATCTACACGATTATCAAATCGAGATTATGCGGCAAATGGACTATATTTCATCACGATATGTACGGGCGATCGCACCTGCTTTTTCGGCGATATAGTCAATACACAGATACATTTATCTGCGATCGGGCAAATAGCTGAGAAATTTTGGGTGGAAATTCCTCAGCATTTTAAACATACATATATTGATGCTTATGTTGTGATGCCTAATCACGTACATGGGATTATTATAGATAAACCATATGTTGTTGAAACAACATGTAGAGACGTTGCATGCAACGTCTCTACAGACATATCAAACGATCTTGATGATTGCAATTTTTTTACAACAATGTCAATGATTTCGCCAAAATCTGGCTCCTTGAGTGCAATTTTGCGGTCTTATAAATCTGCTGTTACTCAATGGTGTAGGAAAAATGGTGACGATAACTTTACTTGGCAACCAAGATTCTACGATCGCATCATTCGTGCAGATGGTTCTCTAGATAAAATTCGAGAATATATTGTCAATAATCCTACAAAATGGAAAGAAGACAAGAACAATCCTTCTAGTTTGTGGATGTAATACCAATTTACTCATTGACTACGACAAAAGAGATCTCCCCAACCCCCCTTATCAAGGGGGGCTAGGGGGGATCTTCTGTAGCATAGTTTTAGTGAAATGGTATAATAAAATTGAAACAAAATTGCTCCAAGAAATGTAGAGACGTTGCAGGCAACGTCTCTACATTTCTTGTTTTTATTAGAAAACCAACTGAAGCAGATTGTCAAGAATTGCTATCCTTTCACCAAAGAAGCAAGGAGTTTCATTTCCCTTGGGCTTTTCCTCCACTTAATGAGCAGGAGTGTAAAAACTATATTAATCGTTGCCAAAATGAAAACTTTGAAGGTTTACTGATTTGCCATTTAACCGACCGTAAAATTATTGGAGTAGCAAATTTCAGTCAAATCTTCTATCGAGCATTTCAAAATGCTTATCTTGGTAATTATGTTGATGTAGATTTTGCAGGTCAGGGATTGATGTTAGAGGGCGTACATTTAGCGATTGATTAGGCTTTTGATACACTTAATTTACATCGAGTTGAAACCAATATCCAGCCTGAAAACAGAGCATCAATTAATTTGGTAAAGCGGCTAGGTTTCACGAAAGAGGGCTTCTCTCGACGATACCTAAAAATCAACGGAGGATGGCGCGATCGTGAACGTTGGGCTTTAACGCTTGAAGATTGGGTAAAGAGTTAGGAGGTCAATGTAGAAATTATTATGCAAGAGTGGATCGAGACTGCGAAGGAATTAGGACGTACTATTTCTGAACTAGAACACAATTGAAATCAGCCTAATTTTTGTAGAAATATCGCTACATTCTCCAAGCACCTTAGTCCAACTGCCAAATTTTAATTGTCATATCCCGACTGCAACTAGCTAGTACGTTCCCTTGCGAATTGAAAGCAACCCCATTCACCCAATCGGTATGTCCCTGAAGCGAACATAATTGTTTTCCCGTACTGGGATACCATAACTTAATCGTATTATCTCCTCGGCTCGCTAAAGTCTGCCCGTCGGGACTGAATACCACAAATCCTACATAACTGTGATGCCACGTCACAGCAGAAAAAGGTTTAGCCGTACCCAATCGCCATAACTTAATCGTCTTGTCATAGCTAGCACTGGTCAAAAACTGCCCGTCAGGACTGTAGGAAATCGAATTCACCCAACTTGAATGTCCTTTAAGGACGTGCAGCAGTTGTTCCATGCCTAAATGCCAAATCTCAATGGTTTTATTACAACTGCCGATCGCTAAAGTTTGACTGTTAGGACTGAAAGCAACAGAATAGGCTGAGTTTGCTTGACCGACGCGAGTATCTAATCTTTGTCCTGTGGTTAAATCCCAAAAGTGGATTGTCTTGTTTTTACCATGACTAGCCAGCTTTGTCCCATCAGGCGCGATCGCAATCGACCAAACTGGATCGGAATGTCCGATTAATGTATGTAGTAATTCTCCCGTATCTAGCCGCCAAATCTTAATCGTGCGATCGTCGCTACCGCTAATTAACCATTTGCCATCGGGACTGATAGCAATAGATCGTACCCATGCTGTATGTCCGATCAGAGTCTTTAATAATTTTCCTGTCGCTAAATCCCAAATTTTAATTGTTGTATCCGCACTAGCACTGACTAGAGTTTGTCCGCCTGGACTAATCGCCACGGCAAATACCCAGTTCGTATGTCCAATGAGGGTGTTGACGCATTTCCAGCGAGTCTGAGGCGATGCTGTAGGCGATGGCTTAGGTGTTTTGGGTTTTGGTTCCAGTTCTAGGGCAATTTTAAAATCAGAGTCTGCCCGATGTTTGTATCCCAGTCGGGCGCAGGCGAGTCCGCGATATTTATAAGCAGCTGCAAAGTTAGGTTGGAGGCGAATCGCTTGCGTAAAATCCTCGATCGCCACAATATATCTACCTCGTCTCGCGTTCTCCATTCCTCGCTTAAAATAAGTCTCGGCGCAAGATTTGTAGGTTGAGTAAGTTCCTGTAACCGTAGCTACTCTACTCGCGTGTGGCTGTTGCCATTTGAGTTGCTGGTACGCCTCGTTAATTTTTTTGATTTCTTCTTCGGCTTGCTGCTTTAATTGGGAGCGATCGGGAAATAAATCGGGATGCCAAGTTTTTGCCAAGGTACGATAGGCGTGCTTCACCTCAGCAGCAGTTGCACCAGGTTTTAGTCCTAGTATTTGGTAATAGGTTTCGACTTGACTCATCTCAATGGCGATAACTTTCTTGCGTCAATAGCATGAGGCGATCGCTCATACTGGAATAGGACTTACAAATCCGGTCATGGTTAGTATTCCCAAAAATTTTTCTTTCTCAACACAAACTCCCTCAACACAAACTCCTCATAGTGGTTATCACTGGGATGGTAGCGATCGCCGTTTTTTTGAAGGCTGGTACTATCGCGTTACCTTGCCTACTGGCGAAACCTTCGCTTTCATGTACTCCATCGAAGACCCTATCGGTGGTAAAACCCATAGTGGCGGCGCAGCCCAGATTCTCGGTCCCGACGATAAATATTTATGGCGGACTTATCCCGATGTAAAACGCTTTTGGGCGAGTCCGACTCAACTTGCTTTAGGACATTGGGGACAAACAGACTTAGAGACTCAAGCAAAATGGCTTTCTCCTGACGAATTCGATCGCCACATCCAACAGGGTTATCAAGCAACTGCGACTTGGAACCAAGGCATTATCCGCGATCCCGCCAATAATGGTGATTGCCGCTGGCAGTACGAGATCCAACCGATTTATGGATGGGGCGATCGCGGTAGAATACAGCAATCTACGGCTGGTTGGCTGTCTTCGTTACAAATATTTGAACCTGGCTGGCAAATCTTGATGGCGCACGGTTTAGCTACGGGTTGGATCGATTGGTACGGCAAGCGCTACGAGTTTACCAACGCCCCAGCCTATAGCGAAAAGAATTGGGGCGGTGCTTTTCCCCAAAGATGGTTTTGGCTGAATTGCAATAGTTTTGACGACGAACCCGACTTAGCTTTAACTGCTGGCGGTGGTAGGCGTGGGGTGTTGTGGTGGATGGAATCTGTAGCAATGGTAGGCTTGCATTATCGGGGTAAATTTTACGAATTCGTCCCTTGGAACTCCGAGGTAACATGGAACATCCAGCCCTGGGGTTGCTGGCAAATGCAGGCGAGAAATGCTGACTACGAAGTTGTTTTAACGGGGACGACAGATTTACCTGGCACTCCCCTACGTGCGCCCACCCAGAACGGGCTAGTTTTCTGCTGTAAGGATACGATGCGCGGGCAAGTGAGTTTACAACTCTATTCTTGTCGTGGTGGCAAGAAATCGATCCTGGAGGCTACAAGTTCAGTCTGTGGCTTAGAAATCGGTGGTAACCCGTGGGATAGTGCGTGGCAGCAATGAGGAGTGAGGAGTGAGGAGTGAGGGGGACAAGGGGGACAAGGGAGACAAGGGGGAACTCGGGGACCCCGCGACCGAAGGGAGTGGGGATTAGTGGGACTTTGTAAAGAAAGAGCGTGAAATCAGGGTAGAATACAAACCAAGACTCAGATTTACGTCAGTCTCGACA
>NZ_RSCK01000025.1:0-84660 GCF_003991895.1 Chroococcidiopsis cubana SAG 39.79 | reverse complement strand
ATTCTGAAACAATCGTGAAAGCAATTACTCTCCTGGGATCGACTGGCTCTATTGGTACTCAAACTCTGGATATTGTGGCACAGCACCCCGACCAATTTCGGATTGTCGGGTTGGCGGCTGGACGCAATGTAGAGATGCTGGCGGCGCAAATTCGACAGTTTAAGCCGAGTATTGCTGCTATTTGCGATGTAGATAAGTTACCAGAATTGAAAGAAGCGATCGCAGATCTCGACTCGCCACCGATTTTACTAGCAGGGGAAGAGGGTATTGTAGAAGTTGCCCGTTATGGCGATGCCGAAAGTGTGGTGACGGGAATTGTCGGTTGTGCGGGATTGTTACCGACAATTGCTGCAATTGAGGCGGGTAAAGATATTGCTTTGGCAAATAAGGAAACTCTGATTGCGGGTGGTCCTGTTGTCTTACCATTGGTAGAAAAATACGGGATTAAACTGTTACCCGCAGATTCAGAACACTCGGCGATTTTTCAGTGTCTTCAAGGCGTACCGGGACGTGGCTTGCGGCGAATTTTACTCACGGCTTCTGGGGGTTCTTTCCGCGATTTACCTGTAGACAAGTTAGCAAATGTCACCGTTGCTGATGCTTTAAAACATCCTAACTGGACGATGGGACGAAAAATTACGATCGATTCAGCGACGTTGATGAATAAGGGATTGGAAGTCATTGAAGCTCATTACTTATTTGGATTAGATTACGATCGCATCGATATCGTGATTCATCCCCAAAGTATTATCCATTCTCTGATCGAACTACAAGATACTTCTGTATTAGCACAGTTAGGCTGGGCAGATATGCGTTTACCGTTGCTATATGCCATGTCATACCCAGAGAGAATTTATACTAATTGGAAGCAATTAGATTTGGTAGAAATTGGTAGTTTAACTTTTAAAGCCCCAGATCACGAGAAATATCCTTGTATGCAATTAGCATATAGCGCGGGTCGTGCGGGTGGATCGATGCCAGCAGTTTTAAATGCAGCTAACGAGCAAGCTGTAGCTTTATTTTTAGAAGAAAAAATCCGCTTTTTAGATATTCCTCGTTGTATCGAACTAGTTTGCGATCGCCATGCATCTGATAATTGTTCGACTCCATCTTTAGCTGACATCGTAGCAGCAGACCGTTGGGCAAGACAAGAAGTATTAACAGCAAGCGAAGATCTTAGTAGAGGCGATCGTTTAATTTCCTTACGATAGATCGATCGTCAAACTTTTGTCCATCTAACCTGCTCAACTATAGGTTCAATTGTTTTGACTTTTAACTTTTAACTTTTGACTTTTCCATGATTGAGTTTGCTATCAAGTGGGGTACGAAGACATTTCCTACTGAATATATTGCTCTATGTATCTCTATTTTGGCAGTCGTCGCCACTTGGGGCAATTTTTGGAACTCAAGAAGAACGTTTGCGGCTGCTAACTATCCTAAATTAAGAGCAGAACTCAACTGGTTGCCAAACCGAATCTTTCCTAGCTGTAGTCTGTTCAATGAAAGTCAGCAACCCCCGACTTGAAGTCGGGGGCTTCAGGCAGATAACCTGAAGCCCTAGTTGACCAGACTATCGTTTGAGGCAAGTGTTAAAGACCTACTTTAGGATGCTTGCTAGTCCTGAACCCTAGAACCAGACGATTAAACAGACTTATTGGGTTAAGTCAGTGTCGTTTGGATAGTTACCGACCTCAAACAATGTCGAAGCAAACATTACCTGTAAAAAGGATGCAGCAATGCAAAATTACGTTTTTGTTGTTGACACAAATAAACAGCCTCTCAACCCAATTTCTCCAGCAAGAGCTAGAGAATTGTTGACTAAACAAAAAGCCGCTGTATTTAGAATGTATCCCTTTACAATTATTCTGAAACACGCTGTTTTAAACCCTGCACCAAAGCCATTAACTATTAAGCTAGACCCAGGCAGCAAAGTTACGGGACTGGCGATTTTAGAAGGAGAAAATGTTATTTGGGTTGCCGAACTTGAGCAGAGAGGAGGAATAATCAAAAACGCTCTCTCTGCTAGGCGTTCTTTACGCCGCAGTCGCAGGAATCGTAAAACTCGCTATCGTCCAGCACGTTTTGATAACAGAAAACGTAAAGAAGGATGGCTACCTCCATCATTGATGCATCGGGTTTTGACTACTGAGACTTGGGTTAAACGGCTTTGCCGCTACGCACCAATTGCTCAAGTTGTCATGGAGTTGGTTAAATTTGACACTCAAAAAATGCAAAATCCCGAAATAGATGGTGTTGAATACCAGCAAGGGGAATTAGTAGGGTATGAGGTACGCGAATACTTGCTCGAAAAATGGGGACGCAAATGCGCTTATTGCGATACATCAGGCGTGCCACTCCAAATTGAGCATATTCACCCACGCGCCAAAGGCGGCAGTAATCGAGTTTCAAACTTATGTTTGAGTTGCCAACGGTGCAATATCAAAAAAGGAGTCAAATTGATTGAAGAATTTCTGAAAAAGGATAACTCTAGACTAGAAAAAATCAAGCAACTAGCCAGGAAGCCTCTAAAAGATGCCGCAGCTGTTAGTGCAACTCGATGGAGCTTGTTTCATACTTTGAAAAACCTCCTACCAACGACGTATTGTTCGGGCGGACAGACGAAGTACAATAGGACTCGTCTTGAGTTAAACAAGCAACATTGGATTGATGCTGCTTGTGTTGGCGATGTCGAAACAATTCGCTTACTCACCGAACAATCATTACGAATTAAATGTACTGGTTGGGGAACTCGTCAAATGTGCGGAACTGACAAATATGGATTTCCGATTCGTCACAGAGAGCGAAAACAAGTCCATTTTGGCTGTAGAACAGGCGACATTGTTAAAGCTATCGTTACTTCTGGAAAGAAAGCAGGAGAATATGTTGGTCGGCTTTCATGTCGTAAAAGTGGCAGCTTTGATATTACCACTACATCAAGCAGAGTAGCTGGAATCAGCCATAGATTTTGTACTCCAATTCACAAAAAGGATGGTTATTCGTATGGATTTTGAGAACTGCGGACGGCAGTTAAAACTGCCTACCGTCGTGCTTCCTCCCTGGTCTAAAGACGGCAGGGCTTCCGCACGACTTGTTACTTTCGGTGATAAAATTTCTGCTAACGACGTTCATATTACCGTGAGTGTGGCTCGGAGCGATCGCTGGTATTTCGATCGCGAAAGATGGTTTACTTACGAATACGCAGAATTAGCTAGACTCAAACCGTTAGAAGGTTTTCCCCCTCCTCCAGAAGATGATTTGGTTCAATGGTGTCAAACCAGAGGTTATAAACAAAGGTTATTTATTCCAGCCGAATCTGCGCAACTGCAAGAAATCGTTCGCCAAATTGCTCATTCGGATGTCTATTATATCCATCTCAAGGTAGCTTATACATCTAACGTATTTGGAGCTAATAGAGTATGTAAAATTTCTCGAACATATAGAATAGAGCGCCAGCAAAATATGTCAAAATTACCATCAAAAGATGAAGTCATCTGGGAGATAAAAGAAGAAACACGAACCATACACCAGGAGTGAGGTTTGAAATCCAGGTATTTATTGCAATTAACAGTTTCAAACTAATTAGATTTTTCAAAGAGACAAGAAAAACTGCTTTAAGCGATCGAATTCTGGACTATTCCAAGGTAAATAACCAGCTTGTGCTGCTTGTTCTAAACGTTTGTCTGGTTCAATTTGTGCCGATAACCATGCATGTATTCGTGCTTTTGCAAGACTTTTAGGATTTTGTCCTATTTTTTGATATATGCAGTTAAAATAATCGTCTATACAAGAAAGAATTGGTTCCGAACGCAATGCGGCTAAACAAACATCTTCTAGCATTCCATTATTTTGATTATCAGGAAGAATTAGTATGCTAATTTGAGGAGTAGTGGTAGTTATCTCTCCTAGTTTATTTGGAACAGGTAATCTGGCATTTCTTAACCCACTACAAATACTCTGAAATGCACTTCTAGCGGAATCATCTGCATCGCGTGTAATTCCTAAAGAGGTAATTTCTCTATAACCAGAAATCTGTGGTAGAGTTTTTAAAAATCTCCCTAATCCTGGTTTACCTCCATACTCTAGTACCTGTACATCAGTAATATTAAGCTGGGATAACAAGGCATTAAAAAATAATATTTCTTCCGAACCTTCTCCAATTAAAAGTTTAGGTTTAGAGATTTGCGTTGGTCTAGCAGGCATTAACGCATCTCCAAATTCATTTCATCAGAGGTTGCTAAAGTTTCTCTGTCATAAGTTATTGCTTGAATATCATTGTTAACCTGCTCAAGTCGATGGTAACGAAAATCATATTTCTCGCTAGTCTCAAATGCTTTATGAGCAGCTAATATACATTCATAACTATGGGTTGTTGCAAATATTTGTACGTCCGACCTTCTAGCAGCATCAGCTATGGCTCTCCAAACATCTACTAAAACTGAGTAATGTAAGCCATTTTCAATTTCATCAATTAAAACAATACCACCTCTAGCGGTTGCAATAGCTAATATAATAGAAAGTAATCGTCCCATCCCTTCACCCATAAGCGTTAGCGGTACAAGTTCTCGCATACCAATATCGCCGTGAACAATTAGTCCTCTACCTACAAGTAGTAAGGTAAGCCGCTGCAATCGTGGTTCTAGCAGACGTAAGGCTTTTACGATCTCATCTTGCTTGCCTACACGCTCCAAATTGCTGAAACGTTCAGCATCTTCTCTATGAGAGCGTGTGTTAGTAGTAATATATATACCTACAAAGGGAAATCCTTCAGGAAATCTAGGATATGACTTTTGCGCTCGACCATCAGCTCTTAAAAAGTTTCGAGTAACTCCATTGGGATATTCATACTCAAATACTAATCCGTCATACTTCCTAAAACCTGTCATGAGTGATTCATTTGTTCTAAAAGGAATTGTTTCGTCTTCTTGAAAAAGCGGTACTGACATTTGACTCATTTCATTTGCCATAAAAATTTTTAATGAACGCTGTATATTACTTTGTTCTATCGTATTAATATTAATAGTTCTTTCAAGCTCTTGCTCGTAAAAGATATTTCTCCACTCTTCAAGCGTCTTGAAGCGATCGCGAGACGCGAGACTACGAATCTGCTCAATTCTAAGAACTGCATCGTAACCAATTGGATTAATAGAAATAAAAATAGCTTCTAATAAAGATGTTTTACCAACATTATTTTTACCAGAGATCAAGTTTATTCTTTCCAGTGGCTCAATAGTGAAACTTTGGAAGCAACGAAAGTTTTTGAGCGTCAACGATCGCAACATAACTTAACCTACAGATTATGCACCATAAAAATCTTCTACCACTATCAGCTTATCTTGTTATGCTTTAATACCGTCAGAGAAGGCAATTGTCCTAGTAAATTTCTAAAACGCGATCGCATCCATAGAAAGCGCGATGATATTGTTGAGGTTTGTAGCAGAGGAATCTTGAGGAGGGAAAAATGGAACTCAAATCTGTGGCGATGGAAATTCCTGAAGGTAGCAATATTATCATCGGTCACAGTCACTTTATTAAAACTGTGGAAGACTTATACGAGATTGTCGTCGGGATCTCTGCCCAAGCAAAATTTGGGATCGCTTTCTGTGAGGCTTCTGGTCCCTGTTTGATCCGCACTGCCGGAAATGATAAAGAACTACAAGATATAGCTACTAAGAACGCTCAGGCGATCGCGGCAGGACACAGTTTCGTGATTCTGATGAAACAAGCCTACCCGATTAACTTCCTCAATGCAATCAAACAATGCCAGGAAGTCTGCAATATCCATTGCGCGACAGCAAATCCAGTAGAAGTCATCCTAGCGGAAACTCAACAAGGACGAGGAATCTTGGGTGTTGTAGACGGATTTTCCCCCAAAGGTGTAGAGAACGCTGAGGACATACAAGCACGACAAAAGTTTTTACGCCAAATTGGATATAAGCTTTGAAAAAGTCAAAAGTCAAAAGTTAAAAGTCAAAACTGAGGAGTCAGGAGTAAGTACAATCTGTTTCACGCACCACTCACCACGCACCACTCACCAATGCCAATCCCTGAAGTGTCATAATACCGCTTTGGTAAAGCTAGGTAAATTAGGTTTAATACAAGGGTCAGTTTGTGTCTGCTGCTTTCGAGTGGCGATCGCTGCTAGAAAAACGCTTCTGTGTAATACTTAAGCGAGGCAAAATATAATGATGCAAATATCTTATATGCATTATATTTAAACTGCAAAAATAATGAAGCAACAGCCCGAACACAACGAACTGTAAGGCAAGCAGGAGTCTAAAGACTTATGCTATTGACTCGGTCAAACACAAAATCTTAGAAGAATATTACAGTAGTAGAAATTTTTGGCAATAGCATCGTTAATATCTTTACAATACAGCTTAAAGTTGGCGTGCGGCGTACCTGGAGGAATGTTAAGTTGAGTTACTTCCAAGAAGCTAAAGCATATTTCATAGCGAGTCATCAGAACCCGATCAACATATTTTTACATCATTTAACAGTCTTACTGGCGATATCGGCGGTTGTATTGCTGTTCTACGATTGGCGATGGACGCTAGTTTGTCTGGTACTGACACAAGTATTCGCGATCGGCGGACATGCATTTTTTGAGAAGAACAAACCTGCATTTGTCAAGTACCGCAGCGGAATTATGATTCCCGTTTCGATTTCTTGGTCGTTCGAGAATTTATTTGGCTTGCGTCAACTTTGGCGCTATTTCAATCAAGTCAGAAGCCAGAAGTCAGAAGTCAGAAGTAATTGATAGCTACTCACTCTTAAGACATTTGAGGAAAATTCATGTATCAAGGTTTACCAGTTATTGATGCAGATGCCCACAAGCTTGAAAATCCCTTAGTCATGCGGGATTATCTAGAGCCAAAGTATCGCGATCGCGTGGGGATGGTAATCGATAGTCTGGGCGATCAGCGGGCGCGGGTAGTCGATTTTAACCCCGCTACAGGCAAAAACGATCTAACGCGGATGTTTCCCCAGCCTCAAGGCATGGGGAAAGGTGGATTTCGTAACTTACACCCGACAACTACTTTGGGCGCAACATTCAACCGCCTGCGGATTGAAGATATGGATCGGGAAGGGGTAGACGTACACGTAATTTTCGGTACGTTCAACCTGACATTTTCTAGCATCTTAGATAAAGACTTAGCGATCGCCCTATGTCGGGCTTATAACGACTATATTGCCGAAGATTGTCGTCCATATGGCGATCGCCTCAAACCAATTGGTGTCATACCTCTACAAGATGTCGATGCGGCTGTCGCCGAAATGCGTCGCTGCGTCAACGAACTAGGAATGATTGGTGTCGGTGTCGCCCCAAATATGCCGATTCCCCACCCAAAAGCACCCCAGGCTTTCCCCGATATCCGCAGTTGTAAGCCAATTAGCCATCCTGACTTCAGACCAATTCTACAAGCAGCAGTAGATTTAGATATTGCACTGGGAATCCACGGTGGTCCAGGTTCTTACATGATGGGCGGAATTTCTGACTACATGGAAACTTTTGTCCTGACTCACATCTTCGTCCAACGCAACCAACAGCAGCACGCTTTGGCGCGGATGGTATTTGATGGGGCATTTGAACAGTTTCCCACCTTGCGGGTTGGCTTTTTAGAAGGCGGTTGTGGCTGGCTACCGGATCTCGCCCATTCTTTCCACGAACATTGGGAAAAACGCATCCGCGATTTCGATCCCAAAAATCCTTATCGTCCTTCGATGATGGATGTTACGAAATTGATGTTGCAAGAACGCAAAGGACGCGATCGCGCTAACATCATCAACATGACCAAGAATCTCTTCGATCTATTGTGGAATGCCGAACACGACCCCGCCAAGATCGATGATTCTAGCCTGTACGAGCATTATGACCTGCGCCATCGCGACCCGATGGAATATTTTGAACGGGGACAAATCTTTACTTCCTTTGAATCCGACGACCCCGCACCCGCCTACTTACCCGTAGCAATGGGTGAGATTGGCAAGCACCTAACTTGCTTCTCTGGAGACTACGGACACTGGGATGGTGTATTGGAAAACTGCGTCAAAGATGCAGCGGGAGTCGCTGATTACGATCGCGAACACTTAGGGTTATTACTAGGAGGTAATGCCTTAGAGTTATATGGCGATCGTCTGCGTCGTTCTCTCCCTAGCTACCTGACAGAACAGACGGCTGCTAGCGTCAGCTAACCGATCCTCCCCTACCCCTCTTAAAAAGGGGGGAGTTTAAATCTCAGTCCCCTTTGCTAAGGGGGATTTAGGGGGATCTAAATCTCAGTCCCCCTTGCTAAGGGGGATTTAGGAGGATCTCAGATCGGTGCGGAGACTACCCCACCTTACATTTGCGTAATTTTTAGTATCACTGGGTTCAACAAAGTAACACAGGCTGCTAAAGTGATCTCAACTAGAACCTGCCTGTAAATAAAATAAAACCAGTTATTTGCAGTTTTACAACAGAACAACTTAAAGACAATTGGAACAATAATGCAACCATTTGATGTTGCAAGGGGTGGTGTTAAATGCGAGTTTTACTCCTATATCCTCTTTTTCCCAAATCATTTTGGTCTTTTGATAAAGCGATCGAACTAATTGGTCGTAAAGTGGCAATGCCTCCACTGGGACTAATTACAGTGGCAGCAATTTTGCCTCAAGAGTGGGAATTTCGCCTCGTAGACCGTAGCGTGAGATCTGAAACAAAAGCAGATTGGGAATGGGCAGATTTGGTCATCATCTCAGGGATGATCGTCCAGAAACCAGATATGCTGCATCTAATTAGAGAAGCAAAGCGACATGGAAAATTAGTCGCCGTTGGTGGTCCCTACGTCACCTCCGTACCGGAAGCAGCCAAGGCAGCTGGGGCAGACTTTTTAGTATTAGATGAGGGTGAAATTACCTTACCGATGCTAGTAGAAGCGTTGGCAAGAGGCGAGACTTCTGGTATTATCCGCTCTAACGGTGAAAAGCCCGATGTCACGACCACACCGGTTCCCAGATACGACTTGCTAGATTTAAGTGCCTACGCTGATATGTCAGTGCAATTTTCGCGAGGCTGTCCCTTCCAGTGCGAATTCTGCGACATTATCGTGTTGTACGGACGTAAACCACGTACTAAATCTCCGCAACAATTATTGGCAGAATTGCAAACTCTGTACGATTTAGGCTGGCGGCGATCGATTTTTATGGTGGATGACAATTTCATCGGCAACAAACGCAACGTCAAGCTGTTATTAAAAGAACTCGGTCCTTGGATGGCAGAAAAAGGATATCCTTTTAGCTTTTCTACCGAAGCATCGGTAGATTTAGCCCAAGACGAAGAACTTTTAGATTTGATGATTGCGGCTAACTTTAACGCCGTATTTCTAGGAATTGAAACGCCAGATACTGATAGCTTAGAACTAACACAGAAATTCCAAAACACTCGTAACTCCCTGATTGAATCAGTACAAAAAATCAATCGGGTGGGGCTGAGAGTCATGGCTGGTTTTATTATGGGCTTTGATGGCGAAAAACCTGGAGCAGGCGATCGCATTATCGATTTTGTGGAAGCAACTGCAATTCCTCAAGCTTTATTCAGTATGCTGCAAGCCCTGCCAAATACTGCTTTGTGGCATCGCCTTCAAAAAGAAGGACGTTTACTCGAAGGTAGGGGAGTAGCAAATATTCACCAAACAACCCTGATCAATTTTATTCCTACCCGTCCTGTAGAAGACATTGCCCAAGAGTATGTTAGATGTTTCTGGGAACTGTACGAACCCAGTCGCTACTTAGCTAGAGTTTACCGCCACTTCCGGCTCATGAAACCGAAATCTCTGAAGAAAAAGCTGCGGATGCCAGGTTTGATTGAAATACGCGCCATATTAACTATCTGTTGGCGACAGGGAATTAAGCGAAATACGCGCTGGCAATTTTGGCGGCAATTATTTTCGATGTTGCGGCATAATCCTAGCGTGTTTGAATCATATATCATCAACTGCGCCCACTTAGAACACTTCGTCGATTATCGCCAAATCGTCCGCGATCAAATTGAGTCACAACTAGCAGAACTCGCAGCCTTAGAAGCTACCATGCAACCGCAGCAAGTCGCTTAGAAAAGTCAAGAGTTAAAAGTCAAAAGTCAAAACTGAGGAGTCGGGGAAGAAAGAGACAAGGAAGACAAGGGGGACAAGGGAGAAAACTACCAATTACCCATTACCCATTACCTACTCTCACTGGTCACTGGTCACTGATAATCTACCTGTAGGCTAGAAGCAATTTTTGGTGAAATCCGCTACTGTGTGGCTAGTTTCATCAATTTTGGCTAAAAAGCGTCATGGTTCCCATCCGCGATAACGTCCCGACGAAGATCGTTCCCTACGTCACTTATGGACTGGTTGCAGCTAATATTCTCGCCTTTATTTACGAGGCAGATTTGCCACCGCAACAATTAGATGGTTTTTTTCATCTATTTGCTGTCGTTCCTAGAGAGTTAACAGCTAGTTTTGCCGGAATTACTGTAAATCAACCCGTACCAGAGTGGATTACCCTCATCACCTCCCAATTCCTCCACGGAGGATTGTTGCATTTGGGAGGCAATATGTTGTTTCTCTGGATTTTTGGCAACAACGTTGAGGATCGTTTAGGACACGTCAAATATCTAATTTTTTATCTTGCCTGCGGCGTATTGGCAGCACTGGCACAATGGTTCTTTTCTCAATCTTCTGGTATTCCTTCCTTGGGTGCAAGTGGGGCGATCGCCGGAGTGATGGGTGCGTACATTCTCCGCTATCCCACAGCTGAAGTTCTGACTTTAATCCCACTGGGATTTTTCTTTCCCGCCGTCCGCATTCCTGCGTTTTATTTCCTGGGATTCTGGTTTTTGCAACAAGCTGCTTACGGTGTTGCCAGTTTAGAAGCTCGAACTAATATTGGCATGGAAAGCGGCGGTATTGCTTATTGGGCGCACGCAGGCGGTTTTCTGTTTGGTGCTGTTCTCGGCTTCCTGTTTGGAATGCTAAAAACGGAACCGCAAGACCAATATTCACAATACAGTTGACAGTTATTAGTGACTAGTGGCTGGTGACTAGAATTGAATCTGGTTCCACTAGTCATCAGCCACCAACCACTCATCAATGACAAATTCAGAATATTGGGAAAACCGCTACCAAGTAGGAACGGCACGCTGGGATATTGGACAAGCCGCACCACCATTTGTCAGTTTATTAAATTCTCCTCAAGCCCCAAAACCTGGTAAAGTTGCAGTTTTGGGTTGCGGTCGCGGTTATGATGCCTTACTATTTGCACAGTATGGATTTGATGTCATTGGAATTGACTTTGCTCCTAGTGCAATCGCCTCAGCAACGGAATTAGCTCAAGCAACGGGTAGTTCGGCAAAATTCTTAGAGCGCGATATCTTTGAATTATCAGCAGAGTTTCCCCATTATTTTGACTATGTATTAGAACATACTTGCTTCTGCGCGATCGCCCCATCTCAGCGCCTAGCCTATGTCAAATTAGTCCGAGAAATATTACAACCTCAAGGACGACTCATCGGTTTATTCTTCACCCATTCTCGCTCAGGTGGACCACCCTTCGGCAGCACTCCAACCGAGATCCGCAACCACTTTACTCCAGACTTTGAAATTCTCTCTCTCGAACCCGTCACAAATTCAGTTCCCGAACGCCAAGGAGAAGAACATTTAGGAGTGTTTCAGGTAACAGTGACTAGTGACTAGTGGCTGGTGTCTAGAAAAGAGTCTAGCCACTGGTTCCACTAGCTACTAGCTACTCACAAATGACGAATGACAAATGACAAATGACAAAATAGGCATTTTCGGCGGTACTTTCGATCCGGTGCATTGGGGACACTTGTTGGTTGCTGAGAGTGCTTGCAGTCAAGTTGGATTAGAACAGGTGATTTGGGTAGTCAATTCTCGCCCACACTACAAGCAATCGACACCATTTCAGCATCGGTGGGAAATGGTACGACAGGCGATCGCAGATCGTCGTGATTGGGAAATCGCACCCCCATCGGATACTTTTATGAAAACCACCTATGCCAGCCAAACTTTGCAGGCACTGCAAGCAAATTACCCTGATAGTCGTTGGCACTGGATTTTAGGGTTAGACACGTTTCTCACCTTACCCCGTTGGTATCATCGCCAGGAAATTGCCCCTGCTTGCGAGTGGTTAGTCGCTCCGCGTCCATTATATGAGTCAGAAAGTCCCCCAATTCAGGTATTATGCGATCGGGTAGCACAACAGTTAGCCACTGAATCAACATACATTCGCTGGCAAATTATCGATCTACCTTTAGTAGGAATTTCGGCAAGCTTAGTCAGGCAATACTGCCGCGATCGCCGTTCGATTCGCTACTTTGTCCCTGAAGCAGTGAGAATCTATATTGGCGATCGGCAGTTATATACATAACGATCCCAATGATTTGTGTGCTTTTTCTGTCAATGTCACTGAAGCTAGTTTAGAATAGAGCGCCCTTTGCGATATGATCGATTGTCAATAATAGGTATTTAATTCACTACACCAGAGGGCAAGACGCTGTGATTAGAGTTGCAATCAATGGTTTTGGGCGGATCGGACGTAACTTCATGCGTTGCTGGCTTCTGAGAGACAGCAGCGATATCGAAATAGTCGCGATCAACGATACTTCCGATCCGAAGACCAACGCTCATCTGCTGAAGTATGACACCATGTTGGGGACTTTAAAAGGCATCGACATCAGCGCAGATGAAAATTCGATTATCGTCAAGGGTAAGACGGTTAAATGCACCTCCGATCGCAATCCAGAGAACTTGCCTTGGAAAGACTGGGATATCGATCTCATTATCGAATCGACAGGTGTATTCACCAGTCGGGAAGGGGCAACCAAACACTTGAACGCTGGTGCAAAGAAGGTGCTGATCACGGCTCCAGGTAAAAATGATGATGGTACGTTTGTCTATGGCGTAAACCATCACGAATACGCGCATGAAACGCACACAATCATAAGTAATGCTAGCTGTACCACGAACTGCTTAGCGCCCATCGTCAAAGTGCTGCACGAAAAATTCGGCATCATCAAAGGCACGATGACCACCACCCACAGCTACACTGGGGATCAAAGATTACTCGATGCCAGCCACCGCGATGTCAGACGGGCAAGAGCCGCGGCTATGAACATCGTTCCTACATCTACTGGTGCTGCTAAAGCAGTGGCTTTGGTACTACCAGACTTGAAAGGTAAGCTGAACGGTGTTGCTTTGCGCGTTCCTACTCCTAACGTCTCAATGGTAGACTTGGTTGCTCAGGTTGAAAAGCCAACCTTTGCTGAAGAAGTCAATTCCACGTTGAAGGAAGCTGCTGAAGGCTCCCTCAAGGGTATTCTAGAATATAGCGATCTACCGCTAGTATCCTCGGATTACCAAGGTCACGATGCTTCTTCCATCGTTGATGCTAGCTTGACGCTTGTTATGGGCAACGACCTAGTTAAAGTCATGGCTTGGTATGACAACGAATGGGGCTACAGCCAACGGGTGTTAGATCTAGCTGAGTTAGTTGCTAGAGATTGGAAATAGGAATTTGTCATTAGTCATTGGTCATTAGTTAAAAGCAAATGACAGATGACAATTGACCAATGACGATTAAAAATGTTGAAACCCCCGATCGCGGCTGAGAATCCGGTCGGGGTTTTTGTTAGTGCGATCGCATAGTATTATTTCCAATTCTGCGGTGATTTCGCCAATAATTGCCGCTCCTTCACCCAAATGTTCGATCCGGGCTTCAGCTGGTTGTTGAGGTAGACACAGAACTAACTCAAAATCTTCGCCGCCATACAAAGCCCATTCTACAGCCTGTTCTGCGGTAACTAAATCAGACAAAGCTGGAGGAATCGGAATTCGATCGCGATCGATCCTCGCACCAACACCGCTCATTTGGCAAATTTGGACGATCGCATCGGCTAAACCATCGCTGCTGTCCATGCCAGAAATGGGGAATTCGGAATTCGGAATTCGGAATTCGGAATTAAATGCTCTCTTTGCCTTCCCTACATCTCCTGCTAAAATTTCTTGCAAAATAGGTAAGACATCTAAGCGGGGTTTGGGGCGTTGGTGCGCCTGGATGAGAAAGGAGCGATCGCGATCGCTCAGATTTTGCCCGATTTCTGGATGTATGAGCAATTCTAAACCAGCACGAGAAGCACCATGAAAGCCTGTGATGGCGATCGCATCTCCAACTTGCGCTGTATTGCGATAAATCGTCTGGTTTGGCTCCACTTCGCCAAAAGCTGTAATCGAAACTGTAATAACTGGAGAACGACAGACATCTCCCCCTACAATCGGAGTTTGATGTAGTTTCAAACATTCATCCATGCCTTTGTAGAGGCGTTCTACCCACTCAACAGGAACCTCACCAGGTAATCCCAAGGCGACAGTAATTCCGAGCGGTCTAGCCCCCATTGCAGCTAAGTCAGAAAGGTTAGCCGCAGTCGATCGCCACCCCACATCTTCTGGACTAGTGGTAGCATCGCTAAAATGTACCCCATCCACTAGCATATCTGTGGTTACCACCAGAGATTGTTCTGGCGATGATGATATTACAGCTGCATCGTCACCGATAATTTCTGCCGGACAAAAACGCTGTAACCGCTCTAATAAACCTTGTTCGCCAATATCTTTAACTTTCACAAGAAGTCGGGAGTAGAGAGCAGGGAGCAGGGAGCAGAGAAGAAAAGGCGTTTTGTGGTAGCTTTAATCACAATCCAAATATACTTTTTCCCATTCTTGCTCGGATAATGGTTGTACGGCGAAGTCAACATGAAAACAATTTTTGGCAGATGCAACTAAAGCATTTATAACTAATTGAATTAAATCTTCCCCTCGTCGCAGAGGTAACTTTATCGCAGCAAACGCCTCTGTGCCAAACACTTGAGCAAACAAATCCTCATCTGGTTCCAGCCGCATCGAACCATGTTGAAGGATAACACCACCCCGCCTTAGTTGAGCGCTACCAATTAATTTTGTCCCATCCTCCAAGACGAGATCCGCTCCCGTTGCCGTACCAAAGCAGTTAGGGTTGTGAATGTACCCTCGTCCAGCCGTACCATAGTGTAGCTGGATGCCGAGCGATCGCCACCCCTGAATCAGAAATTCACAAATTTGTTGGTATGCCTGAGTGCAACTTCCAGATAATCCTGACATCACCACGGCATAGGTTAAATCGCCTTGATGTAAAACTGCCCTACCTCCCGTTGGACGGCGTACCAAATCGAGCGCCCTACCATTCCAAATTAAATTTTGCCAGCGATCGGGATACTGATGTTGATGGTAGCCAAGAGAAATTGCTGGCGGCGACCAAGTGTAAAACCTCAATGTAGCAGGCATTAGACCTAATTGATGCTGCTCTACTAAATAGCGATCGATCGCCATTTGGACTGTTCCTGGCGCTTCTAGGTGAGGAATTAACCGCCAAATGCGGGAGTCGGGAGTTGTAGGGGCGGGTTTAGTAAAAGCTTCATGGCTCACGTCAATTAATCTTCGGTCAAAGCCCGCCCGTACAGGGGAGCCGGGGGAAAGGGGGACAAGGGGGAACTCGGGGACCCCACGACCGAAGGGAGTGGGGATTAGGGGGCGAAGGGGGACAAGGGGGAAGGCGGAATTAACTACCAACTACCAACTACCAACTAACAACTACCACTAATTAGCAAATTCTTGTTGTAGAGCCTCGTCATTATCATCGGCGATCGTAGCTACGACTGTAATCAGGCGGGATACCTCGCCAGCAGAAAGTTCTGCTACAGTGCGGGTAGACAAAACCACAATTTGCTCGTCAAAGATACCGAAACTGGCTTCAAAGGTATCAGACCAGTTCATTTCTAGTAACCGTCGCATTAAACCAGCATCGTTTTTGGTGGGTAATTTTAATACCGCAGACCAAACTTTGAACGTGTCTTCATCGGTTTGTCCGGTTAGTTGCACGAAGACTTCAACGCTACCATACTTAAACTTCCATAAATAGCTATTCTGAGTATGACTGACCATTGCACTTTCATCTTGCTGCAAGCTTGCAATGACAGTTTCGATCACCTCTACATGGTTAATGCCAGTACCTTCAACTAACTCTTCGAGGATTTCTTCGCTAGACATAGAGTCACTTACTACCGTTGCCGGATCTGGTCGATCGCTCGTCATAGAAATGCCTTCTAACAGCTATGAGGTCTTCTAGACCCAATTTATCGCTTTTAGGTATAGCAATTGCCTGTCTTTAGCAATAAATCTTAACTTTCTCCCGTCATTCAAAGGCGGTGGCATCGTCACCGCCTTCGATCGCAATTTTTCCACTCGCAGTTGCTACACTGGCTTACATGCTACCAATACCTTACTCATGTATTGGACTTCAGCAGTGACATTCTCAAAACCTGCCTTTTCCAGACGCTCTACTAAGTCATCTGTCATGTAATGTCTGTAGTAGGGCTCGTGGAAGGTTTCGTAGAAGCCTGTCATGGCTGGCTCCATTTCTGGAGAATCGCTCATCTGAATCGAGTCGCAGATGATAAACCTACCACCTGGCTTGGTGACTCGGAAAGCTTCTTCGATAACTCGCTGCCGTGCGACTGCTGGCAGTTCGTGGAATAAGAATACGCTGGTCGTAGCGTGGAAGTAGTTATCCATGTATGGCAATTCTTCGGCATTAGCTTGCAGCAATTGCGGTAGTTCCCCAGGAATTTGAGACAACATTTGATTGGCTTTGCGCAAATAGGCTGGGGATAAATCCGTACCGAACAACGCCGCTTTGGGTAAAGCAGCGCGAATCATTTTTAGAGTGCGACCAGTACCGCAAGCAATATCGAGAATCTTAATTTGGCTAGCGGGTACATCGTCAAAAGCACTCAATCCTTGCTTCAAGGATGCAAGAATCCGCCGCCGCATGGCATCAGCCGAGCCACCAAATAGAATCTCTACTTGTAAATCGTAGAGATTGGCTGACAGGTCGCTCAAATAACCACCCGTTTGATGATGGAAATTTTGCAGGTAGTAGCTGGGATAGCCGGCAATATCTAAATTCGAGTCAAAATCTTGGTAGTTTTTTTGTTTGGCTCTTTCCCAAATTTGCGGCAAATCGAACCATACAGCCGGATAGTAGAGGAAGAACTCATCCCAAGGATTATCGAACAGGATATTGTGGGGATAGACTCCTGCCTCGGCATCTTGCCAGTCTACTTCTAACAGTCGTTCGTAACGCTGGTTGATTTTCTGTAGCAAATCGAGCGGTAAGGGTTTAGACTTGCGATCGCTCGGCGAAACTAGGCTCATTACCCGCGTGCTGAGTATCTTGTGAGCGAGTCCGAAGTAATTTTTGCTCTGCTGAAAAGTTTGATATGTCAGTTTTGTTAAAGTGTCAGCCATAGGTAGTTGCTGGAATCAGTTTTGAGTCGGTCTTTACCTAATCTTTAATTTATTGTAAATAAGTGTTACGAAAAATTCCTAAATCTTTCGATAGGTCTGGAGATTTTTGGTGAAAAATTTTTGGACAAGGGAGACAATGTAGGGGCGGGTTCACCAGCAATCTCTGAGATCCAACCAAATATCCCTGCAAACCCGCCCTAACATGTTTACCGCATGAAAAAAGCCACCTGCAATTTGGTGGCTGAAAACTCATTTAGCGATGTAGAGGCGTTACATGTAACGTTCTAGCAATCGTAGTAGAGGGCAAATTCATAAGGATGGGGGCGTAACCGCATCGGGTTAACTTCGTTGTCAAGCTTGTAAGCAATCCAAGTTTGAAGGAAATCTTCCGTGAATACTCCAGTTGACGTTAAGAATTCATGGTCTTTTTCCAATGCTTCTAGAGCGTCTTCTAACGAGCCTGGAGTCGAAGGAATTTTGCTTAACTCTTCTGGCGACAAGTCGTAGATATCCACGTCTAAGGGTTCGCCAGGGTCGATCTGATTCTTAATTCCGTCTAGTCCAGCGCAAAGCATAGCAGCAAAGGCTAGATAAGGGTTAGCCGTTGCATCTGGACAACGAAACTCTAACCGCTTAGCTTTGGGATTGGGTCCAGATAGCGGAATGCGGATGGAAGCAGAGCGGTTACCTTGAGAATAGGCAAGGTTTACAGGCGCTTCAAACCCAGGGACTAAACGCTTGTAAGAGTTAGTCGTGGGATTGGTTAAAGCTAAAAGTGCAGGAGCGTGCTTGAGGATACCACCAATGTAATGCAGCCCCATTTCGCTCAAGCCAGCATACTTATCACCTGCAAACAAAGGCTGCCCATCTTTCCAAATTGATTGATGGGTGTGCATCCCAGAGCCGTTGTCGTTGAACACTGGCTTAGGCATAAAGGTGATAGTTTTGCCATACTTTCTGGCAACATTTTTGATGACGTACTTATAAATCATCAAATTGTCAGCCGACCTAATCATGGTATCGAAGCGAATACCAAGTTCGCACTGTCCGCCTGAAGCAACTTCGTGGTGATGCTTTTCGATTGGCACGCCACACTTAGCCATCGTCAGCAACATCTCAGTCCGCATATCCTGAGATGTATCTGTTGGCGCAACTGGGAAATATCCCTCTTTGTAGCGGGGTTTGTAGCCCAGGTTGCCACCCTCTTCTTTTCTACCTGTATTCCAACGCCCTTCAATGGAATCTACGTGGTAGTATCCTTCGTGCTGATTTTGGTCGAAGCGGACATCATCAAAAATGAAAAATTCGGCTTCTGGACCAAAAAAGGCTGTGTCACCGATGCCTGTGGAGATTAGGTAGTCTAGGGCTTTTTGAGCAATAGAGCGAGGATCGCGGGCGTAAGGCTCTCCTGTACGAGGTTCAATAATGCTACAGATTAGGCTTAGAGTCGGTTCTGCCATAAATGGATCGATCCAAGCGGTTTTTGGATCGGGAACCATTGCCATATCTGATTCATTAATGGCTTTCCAACCGCGAATACTAGAACCATCGAAGGCTACGCCGTCGGTGAAGCTACTTTCTTCAATTTGGTTTTGGTATACCGTCAAATGCTGCCAAATTCCAGGCGTGTCAATGAATTTTAGATCGATGACTTGAATGTTCTGATCTTGAATCATCTTCAAGACTTCTTGTGCGGTTTCGGGCATGGTGACTCCTTAATCTGCCAATGACTGAATGGAACTATTGCACTCTCAGCTTGCTGCCACGATGTGGTTTGCTGGAAGCCAGATCTTGCCACATTTGAATCATCCTAGAAAGAGAGTGAAGGCAATTTTGTAGTTTAAATGACAAAACGTCTGCCTGGAGGCTTATATTAGTTATTCCTTAACAAGCTGTATTAATTGGGACGCATGGATGGTTTCTCATCGGGGTCAAATTTAGCTTAAAATCCTTAAAGAGCAATGGTTTGCTTGTAGGCTTTCAGGCTTGAGGTGGCACGGTCAGTTGTTAACAAGTGCAATTCCTTAGCTCAACAATATCAAACCACAGATAGGAAAAATTCGGAGAGCAATCAAATGCGGGATGCAATAACAAGCTTAATTGGGACTTACGACGTGGCAGGACGGTACTTCGATCGCACTGCCTTAGAACGGCTCAAGTCCTACTTTGACACCGGAACGGCACGGGTTCAAGCAGCTGCAACAGTTAACTCAAATGCTGCATCAATTGTCAAGCAGGCTGGTTCGCAATTATTTGCCGAACAACCAGAATTGATTCGTCCTGGTGGTAATGCCTATACAACGCGGCGCTATGCTGCTTGTTTGAGAGATATGGATTATTACCTCCGTTATGCGACTTACGCGCTGGTAGCTGGCAATATGGATGTGCTAGACGAGCGCGTGCTACAAGGCTTGCGGGAGACTTATAATTCTCTGGGCGTACCAATTGGTCCTACCGTGCGCGGTATCCAAATGATGAAGGATATTGTGAAGGCACAAGCAGTAGCAGCTGGCGTAGAAAATACAGCTTTTATCGATGAACCGTTCGATCACATGACTCGCGAATTGAGCGAACGGGATATTTAATTGGTAGTTGGTAGTTGGTGGTTGGTAATTGGTGGTTGGGCGATCGCGTTCTGTTTAAATTATGAAGGCGATCGCTTTTTTACTGGCTAATTCAGATTTTGGCAAGAATTGTTTGAGCAGCTGCTTCATCGATAATTAACCCTGTAATTAGCTTGCCGCTTAAAGCAGCTAAAATGGCTTCTACCTTTTTTACGCCACCTGCTACACCAATAACGAGCCGCTGCGCGGGTTGTTCGAGCGGTACGCTGGCGACACGGCTATTCGTTCCCTGTTGCAGCAAAACTCCGTGGCGATCGTACGCCCAGCCTGCAATCTCCCCCACTGCACCCAGTTCGACTAATTCAGCTACCTCGTCATCGTTAATAAAGCCATTTTGATGTAATGGGGCATTCCAATCAATCTGACCGATACCGACAAATGTTGCCTTGGCTTGCTCGGCAAGGGTTTTGACGGCGATGAACGATCGCTGCGTCTGCAACAGTTCCCGTTCTTCAACACTAGTCGCTACAACCGGAGTCGGTACGGGATACGCTTGCGAACCAACCCGCTCTGATAAATGCATCACGACTTCATGATGACCTGCCCGCCCGTAATGAGACATATTACCAATAGTAGAAACAATTTTATGCTGCGGTCGCTCCATTGACGGGATCTGCTCCACCATCGATCGCAATGTTCGCCCTGAAGTAAATGCCAATACTGTAGGCGTTTTTGCAATAAGATACGTTTCTAAACAGCTAGCAGCACGCACGCCAATACCGTTGAATGTGTCGCCACTTCCCGCGTCACTCGGTACGACTTCACAAAGCGATAAATCGAATTTGTCGCGTAGCGCTTCAGCTAGAGCAATGCATTCACTCAAGGGATGATCGAGCCGAAATTTGATCAGCTTTTCACTCACAGCCAGCGCAATTAGGCGTTGTGCCGCTTGCCGAGACACGCTGAGCTTTGCTGCAATTTCTTCTTGCGTATTTCCGGCTATGTAATAGAGCCATGCAGCATGAGCTGCCAGATCTAACTTGCGATCGCGTCGCTCCGAACCAGTTTCTCCCATATCCTACCTTCAGGATTTGTATATCTCTCAAAAGGAAGATTGAATCTTCGAGCATATGCTCAAAGCAAGGCATTTTGCTCAGTTCTTTACAAATTATTAAAAGTGGTAATGGGTAATTGGTAATTGGTAGTGGGTCATTGATAGTCACCTCCTTGTCCCCCTTGTCCCCCTTGTCTCCCTTGTCTCCCTTGTCCCCCTTGTCCCCCTTGTCCCCTTGTCCCCCTTGTCCCCTTGTCCCCCTTGTCCCCCTTGTCCCCCTTGTCCCCCTTGTCCCCCTACTGTCCACCCGTAATCTCCAAGTTAAACCCAGTAATATAGCTGGCTTCTTCACTCATGAGAAACGCTACACCGTTAGCAACTTCTTCTAAGCTTCCCAAACGGCGCATTGGGACTGAATCGATCATCTGCTGCTCGACGACTTTGGGATTGGAATCAAAGTATTGAGATCCTACAGATGCCTGTAATTCTGTCTGTCGCGTCCACATCATGCCAGGACCGATTAACGCTGGAGAGAGTGCATTGACTCTAATACCATAAGGAGCGAGATCCTTTGCTGCTGTCTGAGTCATGCCGACAACCGCAAACTTAGAAGCAGCGTAAGCCACCATGTTCGGTGGACCTACTACCCCCGCATAACTTGCCGTATTGACAATTGCCCCGCCGCCAGATTCGCGCATATGTTGTGCGGCAGCCTTGAGAACGTGAAAAACACCGACAACATTGATGTCAATGACTTTTTGA
Organism: Chroococcidiopsis cubana SAG 39.79; assembly: GCF_003991895.1. Taxonomy (NCBI): domain Bacteria; kingdom Bacillati; phylum Cyanobacteriota; class Cyanophyceae; order Chroococcidiopsidales; family Chroococcidiopsidaceae; genus Chroococcidiopsis; species Chroococcidiopsis cubana. The sequence goes on along the minus strand of NZ_RSCK01000025.1, from coordinate 62,902 downwards.
AAGTCATCTTCTGGGTACTCGTCAGTCTTGGCAAACAAACCTTGATAGCCTGCATTATTAAAAACATAGTCGATCCGTCCCAATTGCTCTACAGCCCCAGCAAAAGCTTTGGCGACATCTTCAGAGGTTGTGACATCACAGCCAAATGTGGCGACTGGAACGTTGTACTCTGCTAGTTCTCGCGCTACATCTACCATTTTGGTTTCGTTTAAATCCCAGAGTGCCACACCTGCACCATTAGCAGCAAAACGATGTGCGGTCGCTTTGCCAATGTCTCCTGCACCGCCTGTAATCAGGATGGTCTTACCCGCAAAGTCATAGGTGGCTCTTGCTGTCATTGGTTCTACCTATTGTTGAAGAATTATTGCAAATACTCATTGACTTCTCATTTTTTAAATCGAGCCGAGTACGATCTCTATTATTGAGCTTTTGCCCAAGTCTAGAGCATAAAATCAAAATTTCATTTAATTTTTTAACATCAAAGGAGTTATGCGGTGCGTATCCCCCGCTTCGCTAAAGTACTGGTTGCATTCCTGACTGGGTTGATGCTGGTGCAACTGCTACACGCTTGTTCGTCTTCATCAGCCGCCGAGAAAACTAGACTGACGATCGCCACCGTTAACAACGGCGACATGGTTGTCATGCAGGGGCTTTCTCGCCAGTTTGAACAAGAAAACCCCAATATCGAACTCAGGTGGGTGGTGCTGGAAGAAAACGTGTTGCGCCAACGCACGACTACGGATGTTGCCAGCCAGGGAGGACAATTTGATGTCTTGACAATCGGTTCTTATGAAACCCCAATATGGGCGAGACGAGGTTGGCTAACACCATTGAACAACCTACCTGCTAGCTATGACGTAAACGATCTGCTAAAACCCATCAGAGAAGGACTTTCCAACGACGGCACGCTCTACGCGCTGCCGTTCTATGGAGAAAGTTCAATGCTGTACTACCGCAAAGATTTGTTTGCCAAAGCAGGAATTAGCGTTCCCGAACAACCAACATACGCTCAGATCGCACAGTGGGCGAGTAAAGTTCACGATCCGGCAAACGGGGTATATGGCGTTTGTCTGCGAGGAAAACCTGGCTGGGGCGAAAACATGGCATTTCTGTCTACCTTGGTCAACACCTCCGGCGGGCGCTGGTTTGACATGAAGTGGCAACCTCAGCTCGATACTCCAGCCTGGAAAGAGGCAGTAGGATTTTACGTCCAACTGCTACAAAAATATGGACCCCCAGGAGCCAGTTCTAATGGATTCAACGAGAATCTCGCGTTGTTCTCGACGGGTAAATGCGGCATGTGGGTAGATGCAACCGTTGCAGCGGGACTGTTATCTAATCCGAAAGAATCCCAAGTCGCCGATCGCGTTGGCTTTGCCCGTGCGCCAATTGAAGAGTATCCTAATGGATCGAACTGGCTATGGGCTTGGGCGTTAGCAATTCCTCAAACCTCAAAATCTCCCGCAGAGGCGCAAAAGTTCATCGCCTGGGCAACATCCAAGGAATACATCCAATTGGTTGCGAACAAAAATGGCTGGGTTGCCGTTCCACCAGGGACGAGGACTTCCACCTACAACAATCCCAATTATCAAAAAGCCGCACCGTTTGCTCAGATTGTCTTGAACTCAATCCAATCTGCCGATATTACCCATCCCGCCGCCGAACCAACTCCTTATAAGGGAGTTCAATATGTAGACATTCCAGAATTTCAAGCGATCGGCGCTTCTGTCGGGCAGACCATCGCCGCCGCACTGACCAACAACATTTCGGTAGATCGAGCATTGCAACAATCGCAGAGTGCAACCGAACGGTTTATGAAACACACCGGATATATTGACCAGTGAGTCGTAGGGACGGGTTTCCAAACCCGCCCCTACGACTCCCGACTCCTGTACGGGCGGGTTTCCCAAATAGACTCTGATGCTAACTACAGATTTCGGGTGAACCCGCCCCTACAATTTTTGACTTTTGTACGGGCGGGTTTACCGATCGTATTTGATTCTGACCAGTATTTCGGGTGAACCCGCCCCTACAATTTTTGACTTTTGACTTTTAACTTTTGACTTACTTATGTCTTCCTCATTAGCTGTAAAGCCTCAACAGGCAACGCCACCACCTGCCAAACGTTCTAGGCGACAGACATCGACCTTACCTTTAGTTGCGCCTTCGGTCATTGTGCTGCTGCTGTGGATGATTGTGCCTCTGGCGATGACCTTATGGTTTTCCTTTCAGCGATACAACCTGCTGAATCCAGATGCCCGCCGATTCATCGGAATTGAAAATTTCACCTTCATCCTCACCGATCCGGCATTGTGGACGGCGATCGCCACCACTTTAATTCTGGTCGCCTCGGTGTTAGCAATTACGATCGCGCTAGGCACGTTACTCGCGGTCTTATTTGACCAAGACTTTCCCGGTCGCGGGATTGCGCGGGTACTGGCGATCTCGCCATTCTTCGTCATGCCTACAGTCAGCGCCTTGATCTGGAAGAATATGTTGATGCATCCAGTCAACGGACTGTTTGCTCAAATCACAAGAGGATTGGGCTTAGGGGCGATCGATTGGTTTGCCGATTTTCCCTTGCTGGCGATTATCATCATTGTTTCGTGGGAGTGGCTGCCCTTTGCACTGCTAATTTTACTCACAGCCATTCAATCTTTAGACCGCGAACAACTAGAGGCGGCGCGGATGGATGGGGCAAATGCGATCGCCTTATTTCGTTTCGTTATGCTACCGCATTTGAGTCGCGCTATTGCTGTAGTCGCTGCGATCGAGACGATTTTCTTCCTGACGATCTTTGCCGAAATCTTCGTGACTACTGGTGGTGGACCCGGACTGGCAACTACTAACCTTGCCTATTATATTTTCCTCAAAGCCTTACTAGAATTTGATGTCGGTGGTGCTTCAGCGGGTGGATTAATTGCCGTCCTCCTTGCCAACATCGTCGCAATCTTTTTGATGCGTAGCGTTGCTCGTAATCTGGATACATAATCATGGCACGTAAAAATTCTCGCCTCTGGCTCTGGACAATTCTAGGATGGCTAGCTGCTGCCATCTTGTTTTTCCCGATCTTCTGGATGTTTATTACCAGCTTCAAAACTGAAGTAGCAGCAGTTTCAACTCCACCGCAATTGTTTTTCCAGCCTACATTGGAAAACTATGTTGCCATCCAAGATCGGGCAGATTATTTCAACTATGCGTTTAACAGCATAGCCGTCTCACTCGGTTCGACAATACTCGCGCTACTGCTTGCCGTACCTGCTGCCTATGCAATGGCATTCTTCCCTACTAAGCGCACCAAAGGAACCTTACTGTGGATGCTATCTACCAAAATGCTGCCACCCGTAGGCGTATTAGTGCCGATCTACATTCTGTGTCGCAACTTGGGATTGCTAGATACCCGCATCGGTTTGATTATCATTTATACCCTGATTAACTTGCCGATCGTTGTCTGGATGATCTACAGCTTCTTCAAAGAAGTTCCCAAAGATATTCTCGAAGCCGATCGCATGGATGGGGCAAACACGCGCCAAGAACTGCTCCATGTCTTGCTACCCCTAGCATTACCTGGAATTGCCTCCACCGCGCTGCTTTCAATTATTTTGTCATGGAACGAAGCCTTCTGGAGCTTAAACCTGACGACAGCAGATGCAGCCCCACTCACAGCATTTATTGCCTCATTTTCCAGCCCCCAAGGGCTATTCTGGGCAAAACTCTCCGCCGCATCAACACTGGCGATCGCCCCCATCCTGATCTTCGGTTGGCTCAGTCAACGGCAACTGGTACGGGGGTTGACGTTTGGAGCAGTGAAGTAGGGGACAAGGGGGACAAGGGGGACAAGGGGGACAAGGGAGCAATTCAAAATTCACGCATTCAAAATTTCCTACACCCCACACCCCACAACGCCAGTTGCTACAACGGGGGAACCCCCCGCACCGCACTGGCTCCCCCACACCCTATTTACTGCTGGTTCTACTAGCCACCAGCCACTAGCCACTCATAACAATCACCAATTCCCAAAATTATGTCAACAGTTACTTTAAGAAATATCCATAAACGGTATGCCGATACTGAGGTGATTAAAGGTATCGATCTTGATATCGGCGATCGCGAATTTGTTGTCTTTGTCGGTCCTTCTGGTTGTGGCAAATCAACTTTGTTACGGGCGATCGCTGGACTGGAAGAAATCACATCTGGCGATTTACTCATTGATGGCGTGAGAGTAAATGACGTGCCACCAGATAAACGCGGGTTGGCAATGGTGTTTCAAACCTATGCCTTGTATCCCCACATGACGGTAGCAGAGAATATGGCGTTTAGTCTGCGCCTAGCGGGTGTTCCTAAGGCTCAGCGTCTTGAAAGAGCGAAAGAAGTTGCCCGTATCCTTCAATTAGAACCGCTATTAAATCGGAAGCCTAGAGAACTATCGGGAGGACAACGCCAACGGGTAGCGATCGGTCGGGCTTTGGTGCGCAAACCTAAAGTCTTTTTGTTCGACGAGCCGCTGTCAAACTTGGATGCAGCCTTGCGCGTACAGATGCGGATCGAACTTGCTAGCCTTCATGATACTTTGCAAGCCACGATGATATACGTGACGCACGATCAAGTGGAGGCGATGACACTAGCTGACAAAATTGTGGTGTTGCAGGGTGGTATTGTCGAGCAAGTCGGATCGCCGTTGGAACTGTACCACCATCCCCGCAATTTATTCGTGGCTGGGTTTATCGGTTCGCCTAAAATGAATTTTCTCTCAGTGACGGTGACAGCTGTAAATAATTCTGGGACAACAGTTGCACTGCCTGGTGAGGCAACAGTAACAATTCCCGTCCAGCCTGGATTGTCGGTAGGAGATAGAGCCACGCTGGGGATTCGTCCCGAACATTTGCGACTCGATCGCCATAACGCCACGCTCAATGGCGAAGTACTTGTTGTAGAACGGTTGGGTGGAGAAACTTTTCTCTACGTCAAGATTGCGGGTGGCGACACGTTAATTGTGCAAACAGACGGAGATAATCCCAGCCGGATGCACGATCTCGCACCGCTCCAGATTAACGGCGATCTCTGTCATTTATTTAACCAGCAAGGTGAAGCTATTCCTAAAGTTCGTCGTCACCATTTAACTACTGATGAATTCCATGAACAGCAATATCAGCACAGGCTCAACAATTAAGCTGAATGAAGCTTCCTTATCTCGTTTGCCGAACAACATCCGCGTTCCCAATTACGATCGCCACTCCTTAGTTAATGGCATCGTCCACATTGGTGTGGGTGGATTCCATCGAGCGCACCAAGCACTATATCTTGATAACTATTTGCAGCAATCTCGCGATCGCGAATGGGGTATCTGCGGGGTGGGACTGCTGGAATTCGATCGCCGGATGCGCGATGCTTTGCATTCTCAGGATTGTTTGTATACTTTGGTGGAACGCTCGACTGAAGGCGATTGGGCGCGTGTTATTGGCTCGATTACACGCTATCTCTTTGCCCCAGATAACCGCGCCCGCGTTATTGACGCACTGGCAGATCCCCACTGTCGAATTGTGACGCTGACGATTACAGAAGCAGGCTATTACTACATTGAAGGTAGCGGCGAATTTGATGCTCACCATCCGACAATTCAGCACGATTTACAACATCCACACGAACCAATTGGGGTCTATGGCTTTTTGACAGCAGCACTGAATAAGCGTCGCCAACAAGGATTGCCACCGTTTACGGTGTTATCATGTGACAACCTACAGGGTAATGGCAATATTGCCCGTAAAATGTTAACTGCCTTTGCTCAAATGCAAAATCCAGAGTTAGGAAATTGGATTAGCGATCGCGTCACCTTTCCTAACTGCATGGTCGATCGCATTACTCCCGCGACAACAGCAGCCGATCTCAAAATGGTGGCGGAGCAATTTCAGATTGATGATGCCTTTCCAGTTGTGGCAGAACCATTTCTTCAGTGGGTCGTTGAGGATAACTTTTGTGCGGGTAGACCGGATTTAGAATCTGTAGGCGTACAAATGACCGATGACGTTCATCCTTATGAGATGATGAAAATTCGGTTACTCAACGCCAGTCACTTACTCATTGGTTATCTCGGCACTCTGGCAGGATATACCTACGTGCATGAGGTAATGGCAGATCCGGCAATTCGGCAAGCCGTCGATCGCCTGATGGCAGAAGTTACACCCACGCTTCAACCCGTACCGGGAATCGATCTAGACGCTTACAAACAGACGTTAATTCAACGATTTGCCAATCCTAAAATACAGGATCGGCTACCGCGTTTGTGTCTCAATAGTGCTGCTAAGATGCCAAAATTTATTCTGGGTTCGTTGCGTGACGCTCTACAACAGGATGGGGCGATCGAATATATGAGTCTGACGATTGCTGCTTGGTTCCGTTACCTGAAGGGACAGGATGACCAAGGCAACGCGATCGAGATCGACGATCCTATGGCAGATATTTTGACACAACGCGCTCGTTCCGGCGGCTCCGATCCTCGACCTTTACTCGGTATATCTGAGATTTTTGGCGACTTATCGCGATCGCCGCGTTTTGTGGAGACAGTTGGAAATTACTTACACAGTTTGGATGAATTTGGAGCCAAAGGAACGCTAGCTCGATAGCGATCGTTTCCTACTGTTCTCTTTCTCCAACTAACTGTATTTTTCAAAACATATTTCATGCATGGACACCCGTATGCTGAATCCGAGGCTAGATTCGGAAATCCATTTAGTGATATGACTACGGCAGCTACCCCAGATGCAAGTTTCTATATCAACGATCGCAACTACTGGATTAACGGTGCGGCGTTAGCCTACGTCTTGGTAGGATACAGCTTTGCCATCTTCTGCATCGTGCAGCATTTGTGGTGGTTAAACCTCTTGGGTACGGTGTTATTAACCCATACGCTAATTTGGGCAGCATACTTCGTCCATGAATTTATTCATGGCAACATTTTTCGTAACCCGCGCTGGAATGTCGCATTTGCGCAGGTAATGTTATTTCTGACAGGTTCTTGCTACAGTCGTTATCGCGATGTTGCCAGCAACCATTTAGCCCATCATAAAAACAGGGCTGACTTTTCTGCTTTTTCCCTACCAGATTTCCTCCAAACTGCACCAAAGCCGATAGTACGCCTAATTGTGGCGCTGGAATGGCTTTATTTTCCCGCTATTAACTTTTTGTTGCGGTGGTTTAATGCCCTTTCTCCATTTTTGGGACAACAGCGCCGAGATGAACGAGTGCGTAACGGTTTGTTACTATTACTCCGAGGTAGTCTATTCACAGCCTTAGCAATCTATTCTCCCCGTGCTATTGTTCTTTACTTTTTCGCTTATATTTGCTTTATCAACATCCTGAGATTTATTGATTGCTTTCAGCACACATACACTGTGTTTCAGCTAGGTCAATCCTTACCGCAATACAGTTTGGAACATGAGGAAGCAAATACTTTCTCTAACCTCATTTCTCTGCGTTGGTCTTGGCTAAATGTATTGCTGCTAAACTTTGGCTATCACAACGCCCATCATCGAGTTATTCGCTGTCCTTGGTATCTTTTGCCTAAATTAGATGCCGAATTATACCCCCGCAACTACCGTCAGTACGTGACGCTACCTCAACTCATCGCTAACTACCATCGTTTTCGGATTCATCGCTTGTTTCACGGTCAGGGAACGGTTGTGGATACGGAAACGGGACTGAATTTAGATAACTTTGTCGGGGCGGTTGGAGTATCTTTTCTATTTTCGCGGGAGCCGATAGACTGGTTAAAGCTTCCTGCTAGTAGCGATGAAAGTGCGATTGCCTCAGTTTAAGGGAGTAGTAGCATGGATGCAGTGGCGATCGCTACTCTGAGTTGGATGGAATATCAGCATTTAGTGCGATTGGAGTCAATTCCAAACGATCCGCCTGCTGATTTTCCACCCTATGACGTTTACCCCCCCACCATCCTGAGTGGGTTCCGCCCCTGAAGTGCTGTCTTCAGCCAAAGCCGCCAGTGTAGAAAAATGTGCTTTGATGGTAACCCAGGTTACGGAAAGTATTGCAGAGGCGGTAAAGCAGGAATTTTTGGTTTTGCAAAGTCTAGATATCAGTTAGGCTCACTTGCTGTATACTTAATTGACCCAATTAGAAAATTCTGAAGCGATCGTGACCGACGAAAGCCTTTATCTCAAAAGATTTCTAGATCCGATAAAACTATGTAGGCGATACAAGCCCAAGTTAGGACTAGGAAATAAGGAAGAAGGGCTAGACTTGACAAGGTTTTTATCGCTTTATGGAGCAGATCCATTTTACTCGTGGATTGGTCTTAACTCAGATTTGATGTACGCTGCCCATAAAGCTGCTGGTGGAATGACTTCTGTTTATCGGCAAATCGGTAGGGGTTGTGAAAATCTATTTAGACAGATAGTAATCGATCGGACAGGGTACGAAGATCCAAGATATGCTTTATGGTCTTACACAGCTAAGACAAAAAATGATAGAGATAAAACACTGTCATTGGACGCTCGACTAGAACTTGCCGAAATTCAAAATTCCGATGTGAAAGCGAGAGTTGTTCAGTGGATTGCAGATTACAGTAGCTTCCTTAGCGTTCCCGCACCAACAAGGGGAGTCGTGTTTGAAGTGCGGCAAGGATATAAAAGTAAAGATAGTAAGAGGCAGAATGCCGATCTAGATAATATCGCTGTTGCTTGGGCTAATGGCTACCTGCCAATCTTTGCAATTTTCTCATCACAAATTGATGCCGATTTAGTATTACGTTATCGAAATAGTCGAGGCGGAATAATTATTGGAACTACAGTAGGTAGTAGTCAAATATCACTATTTGTTTTCTGTAGAGAAGTTTTAGGCTACGATCTAGCAGATTTCTTTCGTCTAAACTCCCAGGAAATAAAACAGGAAATATACATTACGTTAGAAGCTTTACTAAGTCCAAAATGAAGTTAACTACTATTAGTCAAAAATCTGATTATACTTTCAAATACAATCGTATTCTTGGACGGCATGGATGGTTACGACTTACTCCAGCGTATGGAGTAAAACTTGTTGAGAAGCTTTTAATTTCTGTAGAAAAAGATGCTTGTATTCTCGATCCTTTTTCTGGAACAGCTACGACAGCACTTGTTAGCGCTGAGTATGGAAACCAAGCATTTGCCTTCGACATCAACCCATTTCTTGTTTGGTTAGGAAATGTGAAGTGTCAAAACTATTCTCAGGAGTACATAAATAGCGTTCGTAGCTTAGCAAAAAAAGCATTGCAAAAGTACAAAAACCTTGTAAAAGAAGATAATTGGTTGCCCAAAATATTCAATATTGAACGTTGGTGGTCTGGTTATACACTCAAACTTCTTTCAGCTCTTAGAACCGCTTTGGTCAACTATTTTGGCGAACCTGAAGAAGATAAAAATAATGGGATTATTTGGATTGTATTTTGTCGCTTAGTAATTGAAACTTCTTCCGCAGCTTTCAACCATGTTTCGATGTCATTTAAAGATACAGTAAATCACTTTGCAATTGAATCCATTGAGAAACTCTTTTTGACAATTCTAGATTGCATATTAGAATCGGCAGAGACAGCTATTCAAGGTAATGCAAAGGTATTTAAAATAGATGCTTGCAAGATAAATAGTTTCAGTAATGTACAAATAGACAAGGTGATAACTTCGCCACCTTATCCTAATCGAATTAGTTATATTCGCGAACTGCGTCCATATATGTACTGGACTAAGTTTATTACAGAAGCTAAAGAAGCAGGTGAAATAGATTGGGCTACAATTGGCGGAACGTGGGGGGTTGCTACTAGTCGTCTTCTCCTATGGAAAATGGAAGAAAATATCCTACCAGAAGAACTTTTTGCAACTGTAGAAAAAATCAAATTTTCTAATGGGAAAAACGCAAATCTTTTAGCAACTTATGTATTAAAATACTTTCACGATATGCATCTACATTTGGCTTCAATTAGGCAGGTTCTCAAAGATGGAGCTGAGTTAAATTATATTGTTGGAAATTCTACTTTCTTCGGCAATACAGTTGATACAGCAGCTTTAATTTCTAAATCCATGCATATGCTTGGCTATCAGAAAATTCACTCTGAAATTCTTAGGAAACGAAACTGTAATAAGGCACTGTATGAATATTGCATCTCCGCAACTTGGTAATTAGACTAAAATGGTTGAGAATCGCATATTTTTAATATACGGATACCTACAATTTTTCTGAAGGACAACCTGGTTTGCGCCTTGCTGCTAAATACTCGGCGATGATTTGTTGATATCTCTCTTTGCCAAAAAACGTGTAGTGACCGGGATAAACTGTCTCTATTGGCAGTTTTTCTAACCGTTCGTAGGTAGCAATATAAGTAGGGATATCACTGCAATGAAGTTCGTCTAACAACTCGCCATCATAAATCACATCTCCAGAGAACAAATCTTGAGATTTGGGTTCATATAAAGCAATACAGCCAGGGGAATGTCCAGGGAGATGCAACACCTCAAAAGCGCGATCGCCTAAATCTAATACGTCTCCTTCTTGGAGAATTTGTGTAGGTTCTGCTGCATTTAAGGTATATGTTTCGACTGTAAATCCAGGGTAAGGTAGCAAGTCGAAATGTTCTTCTAATACCCAGCCTTGTGCTGGCGTACACAACGCCTCATAATCATCTCCTTTTTGCAGTGCTTCGGCTTCCGCCGCATGAATGGCGCGTTCGTCGAATTCGTGCATCCCACCCGCATGATCGAAGTGAATGTGAGAGGCGATCGCCAGTAATGGTTTATCAATTAAACTAGCAATATATTGCCGCAAACTTGCTACCCCTAACCCAGTATCGATTAAAAGATCGCGATCGCGACCTTTAATTAACCAGAGATTTGCCCGATTCCACCAATAGTAATGCGGTTCGCTAATTAGGTAGAGGTTGTCACTAATTTTTTGCGTCGAAAACCAGCTTTGACAGACAGCTTTAGAGTGCATCATGGTGAGTGGTAGTAAGGTGGGCAATGCCCACCTTACAATTTGGATGATAAAGTTTAAGTTGATTTGACTATAGAATCATCGTACAAAGATTTCAGCTCAAGAGGTTTAGGAACTATTTTAAAGTCATAAGCAGCTCTTGCCGTCAGCTCGAAATTTTTCATTGCATTATTGGGATGATTTAAATTAAATGCAATTGACTTGTTACTGTCCAAATCAAAAATCTTGACCCCCGCAATTTGTTCTTTTGCTTCCTCTGGGGTGACTCCTAACTTTTGAGCAGCAATTTTGATTGCTTCTTCATCACCAGAATTCACTAACTTAACTCCCTTATCGATCACCCGCACATAAGCCTGAAGATCCGCTTTGCGGCTTTCAATCAGTTTTTGTCTTACGACTAATACATCAGCAATTAAATTCGTATCTTTAGTGGTAAAAATAATTTTTCCTCCACTTTCCTTGGCTGCTTTAGTCAACCAGGGTTCGTAAGATACGGCAGCATCGACACGTTTGGCAGCAAATGCCGCTGCTGCATCTGCGGCAGTTAAATCTCTTACGATCGCATCTTGTTCGGTCAATCCGCCTTTCTCTAAGTAGCTACGTAATAAAACCTTCTCAAATAATATATTTTCTCTAGCAACGGTTTTTCCTTTCATGTCTTTGGGACTGTTGATGTTATGACCTAAAATACCATCCGATCCATTTGAATAATCGACAACATAGAACATCCGAATTGACGGATCTTTGCTAATCATTTGTACTGCATCTCCTGATGTTACCCAGCCTACGTCAACTTTTCCAGCTAGAAATGCAGTAATACCTTCTGTTGCACTCTGAAAGAAAGTTTCTTGCACCTTGATGCCTTCTTGACTAAAAAAGTCTTTTTGGAGTGCGACATAGTGACCTGAATATCCAGGCCAAGGATTAATACCAGAAATCAATACTTGAGGTTGAGGCGTAGGAGATGAAGGGGAAGAAGATGAAGTTGTTGAAGTTTGAGGAGAACAAGCAACAGCCCATAACAAAGATATCAAAGCCAGCACAATCAAACGTCTTGCAGGAAATTTAACCATCACTTACACTCTATTTCTGAAAGTTACACGAATAAGTCTTTCTTTCCGACTCCCATACGGGCGGGTTTGGAAACCCGCCCCTACCGACTCCCCTACTCACCGCGCAAAGCGTGCAGAATTTGACGTTTTATCTCAACAAATTCTGATGAGAGTTTAATTTCTAAATGACGATTGGCTGGCAAATTGACAGGTATTTCTAGTTGCAGCCGACCGGGATGACTGCTCATGACATAAATGCGCTGGGAAAGAAAGATTGCTTCTTCGACATCGTGAGTAATCATCAATACAGTCGTATGAGTTTGCTCCCAAAGTTCTAACAAAAATTGCTGCATTTGTTCTTTGGTTTGAGCGTCCAAAGCGCCGAAAGGTTCATCCATCAATAGTACTTCTGGTTCGTTGGCTAAAGCACGAGCGATCGCAACTCGTTGTTTCATTCCACCTGATAATTGTTTTGGGTAAGCTTTAGCAAACTGAGTTAAGCCAACTACGTTCAAGTAGTATGCTACCCGCTCTCGCTGCTCCGCTTTGGACATTTTACGCAACTGCAAACCAAATGCAATATTTTGCGAGACTGTTAGCCAAGGATAAAGCGTGTAGCCTTGAAACACCATACCGCGATCGCTCCCAGGACGACCAGTCACAGCCTGACCGTCAACTAATACTTGACCTGCGGAAGGAGTTGTGAGTCCAGCTACGATATTAAGTAGAGTAGATTTACCACACCCAGATACACCAACTAAACAAACAAATTCTCTAGGGTCCAGTTGGAAGTTAATCTTTTCTAGTACTACCAATTCCTTACCACGATTGGAATAGGATTTGCAGATTTCTCGGACTTCCAACTTAGGTTGATTTAGATCGGCTCGTCCCGATTGGGTTGATTGTTCCCGCAATTGACCGTTGAAGCGGGTATCAAGCATAAGCTACGCATTCCTACATCTAAAAATTATCGCGATCTATACTTTTGTCAAGTTGCTCTAATTCAGTTAATCTCAAGCCATTCAGTAAAATTGTTAATTGAGATACAGATTTTTGGCTATGAATGATGCCTCTTTAAAGGTAATAGTTTGCTAACATACGATTCACGACTTCCGACTTCTCAATATAGCTTTAAAGCGCGATCGCCAATCAACTATTTTTATCAGTACGATCGCAGTTGCAAGAGAAAAAAACAAAGGAGCGATCGCCGCGCAAATTGTTGTCAATAGGGTACAAAGTATTACCTAAATGGAAGTAAACTAGTTTACACCAATTTCTTTCAATTATGATACTTGATTTGAGTATAAATAGATACAAACATATAAATTCAGCAACTGTAATAGTATTAAAATAAGCTGCCCAAATCTTGCTTTTCTCTACACTATGCTTTTTAGTAGCAGAAGACTGAGACAACCGATCAACAATTCAGCAAAATAACGGAATTCTTCACAGCGATCGACTCACATCCTCTGCTGCTCCAGTTACTGAAAGTTTCTAAAGTATTTGCTAATAGATGGAGGTAATACCACTGGTGGCTCAATCTAGTTTCAGTAATTCAGATCTAGCTTCGCCTCGTCAAAACCGCTATCTCGAACCTTCCGTGTTTTGGAGCATCCGCCAAGGTTTCCCCCGTTGGCTGGCAATGGCGATCGCCGCAACATCTCTCGCAGTACCGTTAATATTATGGGCGATCGCGAGTTACGCGGGTTGGGTTCCGCCAATGTTTCTCCCCACACCAACAGCGGTTCTCCAAGCTGGTATAGATATGTTGACTCAGGACAATCTCATTATGGATGTCCTCGTGAGCTGCGGTCGGGTTCTCGGCGGTTTTCTATTTGCCGCAATTATTGGAGTACCAATGGGAATCGCAATGGGAACTTTCTACAGCATGGAAAGCCTATTCGCTCCCATTGTCGGTACGGTGAGATATATGCCTGTCACCGCATTTGTACCGCTAATTGTGATTTGGGTTGGTTTAGGTGAAGAAGCCAAGATACTAATTGTCTTCTTGGGTGTCGTACTGTACAACGCCATCATGGTAGCAGATGCGGTCAAATTCATTCCCAACGAGATGATTAATGTTGCCTATACTTTAGGGGCAAATCGTCGCGATGTCTTGTTCAAAGTGATTGTGCCAGCAACATTTCCTAGCGTTCTAGATACTCTACGAGTTAATATTTCTGTAGCTTGGAACTTTTTAGTCATTGCCGAATTGGTAGCAGCTCAAAGCGGTTTAGGTTTCAAAATTATTCAAGCTCAACGATTTCTGCAAACAGAGAAAGTATTATTTTGTATTGCTTTAATTGGCGCGATCGGTCTGCTAATTGACTACAGTTTGAAGTGGCTCTCCAGACAGCTTACCCCTTGGGCAGATCAAACCCGATAGAATCAGTTATCAGTTATCAATGTAGAGACGTTACATGTAAAGTCTTTACAAAGTTATCAGTAACAAAAGACCAATTACCAACTACCAACTACCAACTACAAATTACCAATTACCAATCAGTGATGAACCTCAAGCTAGAGCCAAATAAAACTGCCTTAATTTGTGTCGATCTGCAAACTGGAGCGTTCACAGGAGATTGCACGCTTTCCTATGTTGGTATTGCTCAATTGTTGCCCAAGGCAAAGCGAGTTTTAGCAGCAGCGCGTCAAGCAAAACTACCAATTATTCACTGTAAAGAAGTCCATCGTAAAGAAATGGTGGATTTTGGACGGGAGTTAGATGGTGCAGAACCGATTCACTGTTTGGAAACTTGGGCTAGTACTGATTATTATTGTGAATTAGCTCCAATTGACGGAGAATTTACAATTAGCAAACGTCGCTACAGCTGTTTTTTTGGTACGGATTTAGAGATCCTGCTGCGGGGGTTGAAGGTAGATACTTTAGTATTAATTGGTATGATGACGAACGTTTGCGTGCATTACACGGCAGCGGATGCTCATCAGCACGATTACCACTTCCACGTTATTGAAGATTGCTGTTCTGGTTCCGATTGGGACGCACATTGGGCAGCGCTAACGGCGATGGAATATTTGCAAACAGGCGCGAGAATTTCACACGCTGCATTTGTTGAAGCGATATCAGGTAAAGTTCCAGCAGCTTGAGACGAGTATTTTTGGATGCAGGGATTGCGTCAATACATCTCTGTTGTGATGCCAAGATTTTGAAGCTCCCCCAACTCCCTTTTTAAGGGGGCTTTGTTCTCTCTGTTTGATGGCAAGAAGCAGGCGATACCATTTTGATCTGACTGCGCCACGGAAGATCCCCCCAACCCCCCTTAACAAGGGGGGCTATGAGCGACCGATTTAGTGCAAGAATAAATAGAATTGGTACGAGGAGTTAGAAAAACAACGCCGTAAAAAGAGACTTTGTTCCCCCCTTTTTAAGGGGGGCTAGGGGGGATCGGATCTCTGGCAACGATCGATAGAATTAGTCTTGAGGGTTCTCGGCACAAATATTGCCAAACTCAAAGCTCTGACAACCATAAATAAAGCCAGAGACAACCAGAGTAGATGAGTGTTACGGAAATACCACGCAGCGATAGCCATTGGTGCAAATCCCAACGAAGCAGCCGCAAGCACCGAAATTCTCAAAATCCGACCTGCCGTTAAGCCGAGAAAGTAACCATCTAACATGTAGGCGATCGCCCCAAACCCCAAAACTGGTAGCAACCAGCCTACATAACTGCCAATTCGTCCCAAAATTGCACTATGGTTAGTCAATAACCCGAATAAGGGTGTGGGGATGAGAATGAAGGCGATCGCAAACAGTATTCCTACGCTCAAACTTGCTGTTCCAGATACCCATATGAGTTGGGTTAATTGGGCGATCGCTCCTCTGCCTAGAAAAACTCCGGCTAGGGTTTCGGTGGCGAAGGCAAGTCCATCAATAAAGTATGCTGTCAGCGTCACCACTTGTAACAATACCGCATTGGTAGATAAAATCTCCGTTCCCAAGGTCGAACTAAGATTGGTAAATACGGCAAATGTGGAAACTAAAGCAAAGGTGCGGACTAGAATTTCGCCATTGAGCGCGAATGCTGCCCGTAGATCGCTGGAATTGAGAATTTGTCTGACGAATGATGCTTTTGCTGGATGCTGATGTATTTTTACAAGTGGGATTTCTCGATTGATTAAAATCAGCCCTACTAGCAACATGAGGTACTGAGCGATCGCCGTTCCTAGTCCTGCTCCAGTACTTTGCCATCCCCAGCGCACAATAAATAAGTAATTTAGCACCACATTAGATAGATTACCGACAGCCGAGAGCAAAAATACCTTGCCACTTTGCGATCGCCCCAAGAACCAACCAATGAGTACAAAGTTGAGCAAGGTCGCTGGTGCGCCCCAAATGAGAGCATCGTAATATGCTTGACCGGATGCTTTGACTTCTGGTGTTGCACTCAGGAGGGTAAAGCCTAGCATTCTCAAAGGCTGTTGCAAAACTAAAATCAATAATCCCAACGAGAGTGCTATTAAGCCGTTACGTAAGCCTATAAGTATGACTCCTTCTCGATCTTCCCGCCCGATCGCTTGAGCAGTCATTCCCGTTGTCCCCATCCGTAAAAAGCCAAATGTCCAGTAGATGTAATTAAATAGAACAGTTGCTAAAGCGACTCCTGCTAGGTAACGAATTTCCGGTAAATGTCCCAAAAAGGCGACATCCACTAACCCAGCTAAGGGAACCATGAGGTTTGAGAGAATGTTGACGATCGCCAGTTGGAAAAAGTGACGCAGAAAGCTAGAACGAGATGGCAATGCTTTTAAACCCCCTGCATACTTTCCCCTACTGCTTAGCAAGTCACAAGTTAAAAGTTAAAAGTCAAAATTGTGAAACTCACTATAGTGTCTCTATAACTAAATACCACAGTAGACGATTCAATCAATTTCTACATCGCTATTACTAGCCAGCCCGTGTAGAGACGTTACATGTAACGTCTCTACACGAGAAACGTTCACCAATCAAATTGGATTGCTATATCAGTCAAAGACTTTGCCGGGAGAGATTTGAGACATCATACGTCAAAAGGTGTAATCGATCGTCCACAATGAATTGTGTAGCTTGCATACTAGATTGAAATTAGAAACATGACGGATAGTTCTTACATTTTTCTGGCTGGTGCGAGTCGCGGTGTGGGGCGGGAAATTGCTAAATGCCTGGTACAACAAGGTTTGCAGGTAAAAGCATTGTTGCGGACAGCGGCGGCGCAAGCGGAATTAGAAGCGATGGGAATTTCGGTAGTTTTTGGCGATGCGTTGAATGTTGAAGACGTAGAACGGGCAATGCTGGGAGATTCCATCTCTACAGTTATTAGCACGATTGGCGGTTTACCTAAAGATGGAGTCAGAGCCGACTATTTAGGCAATAAGAATCTCATTGATGGAGCGGTGCAAGCAGGCGCACAAAAGTTTATTTTGGTATCTTCTATCGGTAGCGGCAATAGTGTAGCAGCTATACCTCCGCAAGCTTTAGCGACTTTGAAAGATGTTTTAGTCGAGAAGGAACAAGCAGAAAACTATCTTGCAGCAAGTGGTTTGACTTATACAGTCATTCGTCCTGGGGGATTGAAATCGGAACCAGCGACGGGTAATGGTTTGCTAACAGCAGATCCGCGTATTGCGGGAACGATTCATCGCGCTGATGTAGCTCAACTGATTTGTCGTTGTTTAAATTCAGAAAAAGCGAATAATCAAATTCTTTCCGCCGTAGATCGGGAAATGCTTTATACTCCAACTCAATTTGAGGAGTTTAGTTTGAACTAAAAGCTTTCACCCAGCCGAGGCGAATAGACAACGACAGGGCGATCGCGGCAAGGGCAAACCAGACTATACTTTCTCCAGCAGTCGCGATCGCGGGTAAGACTGTCTGGGAGGATTGCAGCGCCATTTCGATTTGAGTTAAGCCGCGCACGCAACCAAAAGCCATAACAGCTCCAGTTTTTAACTGAATATTGCTATCCTCTCGAATGATATAGCGATATGTCACGCCAAATAGAAAGCCACAAACGACTGCGATCGCTCCTGCAAAAAGGCTGGAGAAACTGAAAACGCTGGGGGTAAGCAAGAAGTTATTTACAAAGGTAGTAACGACGAACGCTAAAGCTAAAGTTACAGCTGCTATGGTTCCAGCCTTGAGCGATTCTAATCTTTCTAATTGGTCATTGGTCATTTATAGTTATTCTCCCTTGTCCCCCTTGTCTCCCTTCGCCCCCTAATCCCCACGACCGAAGGGAGTGGGGAAGAGCGAGTTCCCCCTTGTACCCCTTGTCCCCCTTGTCTCCCTTGTCTCCCTGCTCCCAGCTCGTCCCTGCTCCCTGTGCCTGATAACTAGTCACTGTTTCGATCGCCCTTTCTTTTTGCGGGTCTGCGCTTTGGGCGTATTCTAAAGTAAAGGGAACGGTAATATCTGGAGTGATGGGCTTGCCTTCTAGTCTATATTTGCCATCAATTATCACATCAGCGACGGCTAAATAAAGAACGCTGCCATTTGGCATGATAAAAGGACGACCTCCTACTACTGCGCCTGCTGTAGGAGAACCAACGACAGAGCCAATTTTATAGCGCTGGAAGCCAAACGCTAGAATTTCTTTACCGCTTCTACTACCTTCATTGACAAGCATCACGACTGGTTTTTTCCATTGGTAGTTTGCTGTAGACGATTGGCGATCGCGTCCTGTCATGGTAACGCTGGGACCATTGGCAGTATATATATTAAGATAATTGGGCGATGCGCCACCCCATCCATCCCGTAAGTCTAAAACTAATCCATCGGCATCTTTGAGGCGACCGTACATTAAATCTTCTTCAAGTTGCTGCTGGTATTTGTCACCTGCATACGACCAAATATGTACGTACCCAATTTTTTTACCTTCTTTTTGAATAATTTGGGTACTGGCTTGCTGTGCCTTGAGAAACATCGTCGTAGCATCATATATCTGCGGCGTAACCTCAATTTCTTGCTGAGTTTGAGTATCAGCATTTCGCTGAATTGCGATCGCAACTGGCTTACCAACATTTGCAAAAGATTGAATTGGTTGGAAAGGTTTGCCATCTATGCTAATAATGCGATCGCCGACTTTTAATTTGGCTTTCGCCGCCGGACTTCCTTCTAAAATGCCACTAATAAAAGTTTTGCCTTGAATTTCTTTGGTAAAAATGCCAATTCCAGGATATTCAATCTTACCTTGCGGCAAGAATTTTTTTAACTGTTTCTGCAAGTCAGGATTGCGTTTGGCAAAAATACCCAAAAGTTGATAATATGCAGGCTCATCTGCGGTGTAATAGCGCGTGTGAGATGTCCGTAACTGGGACAGCATTTGATTGACAACGGTAGCAAATTCTGGTGTCGATTTCGCTCGAACTGCTTGAGACTTATATTGCTCTCGCATTGCTTTCCAGTCTACGCCGTTGAATTTAGGGTCGAAAAAGTTTTCATTAACCGTTTGCCAGACGCGATCGAATACCTGTGCTTGCGGTTTTGCTAGCAGCGATGGTATTGGTGAGACAAACCAGACTAGAAACAGAGTAGAAATACTAATTAAACAGGCGATCGCCCAACGATTTGACTGAGACAGTTTGAATCTCTGCATTATGGAAGGTTGAGAATTTCGAGCAGGATCTCTAGTCTAGTGCGATCGCCACTCTTACGACTGTCACGTTGTGTTAGGTGAATTAAGCGCGATCGCTCCTTATCTGGGATAGCACAAGCAATAAGTGAGGAATAGACTTATTGTAGGTTTATCCACTGATAAGGGGTATAGAATGGCTACCTTAATGGCATGGTCTAGATTACTATCTCGTAAACGGCTGGGAGAAACTTTTTTAGAAACTTACGAGGCAGAGATTCCAGCACAAAATCGGACATCATTTCAAAGAGACTTCGATCGCATTGTTTTCTCTTCTTCTTTTAGAAGATTAAAGGATAAAACACAAGTCTTTCCTCTATTTAATAACGATTACGTTCGCAACCGTCTCATTCATAGTTTAGAAGCATCTTGTGTGGGACGTTCCCTCGGCACAATTGTCGGGGAAGAAATTATTAAAAGACATAGTAAAAATTTACATGATTATATTGCCTCTGATTTTGGCGATATTATTGCTGCTGCTTGTCTATCACACGATATTGGCAATCCGCCATTTGGTCATACTGGTGAAGATGCGATTCAAGAGTGGTTTAAATCAGTTCGCGCTCAGTCAGTATTACAACAGTTAAATCTACTACAACAAGCCGATCTCACCTGCTTTGAAGGCAATGCCCAAGGATTCAGAATTATAACTCAAAAAGAGAAACAAGCCGATCGCATTGGTTTGCAACTTACCTATGCAACGTTAGGAACTTTTATGAAATATCCTAGAGAATCTTCGATCTCTGGTGAGGTTTTTCCACAATATCAAGGTAAAAGTACAGCTAAGCACGGCTTTTTTCAGGCAGAAAAAAATTTAGTCGAACAAATTGCCACTGAAGTTGGCTTGATTCGTCGCGATGCAAAGTCTGCTTGGTGGTGCAGGCATCCACTCGTATTTTTGATAGAAGCGGCTGACGATATTTGTTATCATATTGTTGATTTAGAAGATGGCTTTCGTATGGGTTATATCACCTATGAAGAAGCAGAAAGCTTATTAAAAACTCTACTTAAAGAAGACAATTTAGAATATTTAGGTAGCGATTTATTAGATAATATTAAATATTTGCGCTCCAAAGCAATTCACCAATTAATCCTTGAAGCTAAGCATATTTTTCTAGACTTCGAGTCTGAAATATTATCTGGAGAATTTGACGCACCTTTAACATCAGTCATTCCTTCGGCAGATAGTCTTAAAGAAATTGTCGATATTACCCGTAGAAAAGTCTACGAATCTTGCGAAGTGATTGAAGTTAAAGTAGCAGGCTATGAAGTTTTAGGAGGTTTGTTAGAAGAGTTTATTACTGCTATTAGTCAAGAGGATCTTTCTAAGAGCTATTTAATTAAAAAATTACTGCCTAATTTTAAAGCAGATGATGAAAACTTAGATTTATACAATAAAATTTTGAAAGTCACAGATTATATTTCTGGCATGACTGATTCTTATGCCGTATCAGTTTATAAAAAAATCAAAGGCATTTCTCTGCCTCGGGGCGGGAAGTAAGCTGCAATTTTGACTCTTTGTCAGCAGACTTGACTTATCCTTGCTTAGCATAAGTCGCGCATACTATTGAAAGAAAAAGCCAGCCAAAAGTAAAGGTATAAGCAGCAAAGCAGAGATAATCAACAGCAAAGTCCCAGGTTCAATTTTGATTTCGTTTTTATCGGGTTCGGGCATTTTGCACCTACAAGCAAACACTCATACTACTTCAGGATAAAAGATTGTTGTCTACCAGTTAAAGCCCTTTTAAGTTGAGAAATGTAAACATAGCTTGCCTCAGATGAGTATGAATGAGGTTGAATTTGGTTTGGATGAGCTAACTTACAGGCAGCAGATGAGGCGATCGCATGAGAAAATTGTATTTCTTAGTACCGGGAACGGGTGGGAAGTTTGCCTGTGGTGGGCTGTGGGCGGAGTTAAAAACTCTAAATCTGGCAAAACAGATTTGTGATGCAGAAGCGGTAACATATCGTCAGCGAGAAAAGGATACGCCGTTTTTAGATGATTTGCTGCAAAGCGATCTGAATCCAGACGAGATCGTATTTGTATTGAGTTGGGGATTTGATGTCGCCAAACTCGCTCATCAGCTCAAACAATATCATGCGATCTATCATGCCCATAGTACGAATTATGGATTTAGGCTTTCAGCCAATATTCCAATTATTACTGTCAGTCGTCATACGATGGGGTATTGGGGACAGCGATCGCCACATTCTCTAATTTATTATTTGCCCAACCAAATTAGCGATGAATTTCACAATTTTAATCGCCAGCGGGATATAGACGTTTTAGTTCAAGCACGAAAATCTTCTCAATATCTCATCCAAGAATTAATTCCTGCTTTAGAACAAAGCTGTCGCGTAGTCGTCGTGAATTCTTATGTTGAAGATTTAGCAGAACTATTTAATCGGGCTAAAGTTTACCTATATGATTCAGCAGAATATTGGGCGCAACAGGGAGTAACTGAAGGGTTTGGACTGCAACCTCTAGAAGCAATGGCATGTGGTTGTCAAGTTTTTTCCAGTGTCAATGGTGGTTTATCCGATTACTTAGATCCTGGTTTTAACTGTTATAAAATTGCTGGATATGCCCGAGAATTTGACGTGCAGCGAATTCTAGAAGTTATAAATCGTCCTCAATTACCTTTTCTCTCTGAGGCTATTTTGACTGAGTACAGGACTGAGAATATTTTGAAACGTTTACAGGTCATTTTACAGGATGTTAATATCTTTTTCGACAAGCGATCGTCTTATGCTCATCCAATTCGAGATTTAACCCCGACAAGAATTGCTCAGTTAAACTTAAAAAGATTCATGAGTAAGTTGAGCAAAAAATATTTTCAAGCACGATAGGAAAATGCCATTACATGCTTACGCTGCCAAACTTTGCACTGCTGTTAATAAGTGCTGGTGTACCGATTCTGATGTAGCGACTATAAGTCCAGGTAGGCTGTAGTCCTTACAGGTGTGCAAGGGAGGAGGAACGGAACCATCATGAGTGGTGACAATACAGCCAGTTTCTCTGGCAAGAAAAGCGAGTGCAGCACCATCAATAAATTTACCAGAGGCGATCGCTGCTCCAGCTATTTCACCAGTTAGAATACCGTTGAGGTTGGAAACTTGAATTTCCCGCGAGTAGGCAGTGGCTATATCTATGACTTCGTAGTCCTGTTGTTTCAATCTCGATTGAAGCGCACTCATCCCCCATCCTAAGAGAATAGTTGGTTTTGGCTGTCCGACTCGTAATGGTTTACAGGCTGCTAAATCCTGTGTCAAAGTTCCTTGGAAAGCGCCTTCGCCACGTAGCGCGTAGTAGTAAGTATTTTGGGCGGGAGAGATGGCTATGACTGCTTCAAAGTCGTCGCAATTGAGAATGCTGAGAATAATTTGATAATTTGCATGTCCGTCAAGGTAGAACTGAGTCCCGTCTATAGGGTCTAGCGTCACGAGATAATCGCCTTCACCACCCAGATCGATCGCGCGAAAATATTTTGTATTGCGCGATTGTTCGTATTCTTCCCCGTAAAATCGGATGTGGGGAAAGTTTGCCAGAAGTGCCACTTCCACTAGATTCTGAATCGCCAAATCTGCATCGGTCAAAGCCGCAGCAAAGAAATTATCTCCTTCTCCTTTCGCCGGAAGTGCGGTAATTTTAGATTGAATCCGATCTGCATAGGCTGCTGCTACTTGAAGATGGGGAAATAAACTTGCGACGATCGCGCGCGGACTCGGTGACTCTGACATAATTCAACTGCTAGAGGACTGAGCAATAGTAGCAAATCCTCAATCTCTTGGCAGCGTCTCTAGAACACAAATTTCACAACCGTTTTCAATTGGGTACAATACATATGTTGTAGGGGCGCACATCTGTGCGCCCCTACCAATGACTGTCAACACAAATTGCTACAAATTTAATTTTTTTCCAAACAACGAATAGCGACTAAAAGACCCCTAGCTTTATTGAGAGTTTCTTCGTACTCTTTTTCTGGGTCAGAGTCAGCTACTATACCAGCACCAGCTTGGACGCTAGCAGCACCATCACGCACAACCATAGTACGGATGGCGATCGCGCTATTCAACTGCCCTTCAAAGTCATAATAACCGTAAACTCCAGAATAAACCCCACGACGGCACGTTTCTAATTCGTGAATAATTTCCATTGCCCGAATTTTTGGCGCACCACTGACCGTACCAGCCGGAAAACAAGCTTTAAGCAAATCCCATGCTATCTTATCTGGTGCGAGTTCTCCCACGACATTGCTAACAATGTGCATGACATGAGAATAGCGCTCGATCGCCATTAATTCATCAACTTTCACCGTACCGCTTTTACACGCCCGTCCCAAATCGTTACGTCCCAAGTCAACTAACATGACGTGTTCGGCAATTTCTTTCGGATCTTTCAACAGATCTTCTGCATAGGCTGCATCTTCCTGGGGTGTTTTTCCCCTCGGACGAGTCCCCGCAATCGGGCGCAAAGTTGCCACCATAGTTCCATTTGGATCTCGTTCTGCTTTCACCATCACTTCAGGACTAGACCCAATGATTTGCCAGTCTTGGAAGTGGAAATAAGCCATATAAGGCGAGGGGTTAATCAGGCGCAGAGAACGATATAAAGCAAACGGATCGCCCTCATAGGTTGTCGTGAGGCGTTGGGAGAGGACGACTTGAAAAATATCGCCAGCTTTAATGTATGCTTTTGCCCGATTGACATTGGCACAGAACTGTTCCCTCGTTACATTACTTGTATATTCTTTTTCCCCCTTGTCCCCCTTGTCCTCCTTGTCTCCCTTGTCTCTTTCTGGGGGTTGCCATTCTAAAACCGTATCCCGATGCGATAGGGGCAGTTGGAGTTTCTCAACCATTTGACGCACGCGATCGCCCGCTTGTTGATATGCTTGCTGGGGATTGGCATTGTCGCGCACGTCGGCATAGGCGATCGCCCAGATTTTGCGCTTGACTTGATCGAAAATGAGTAATTGGTCTATCTGCATCCACAAGCCATCCGGCAGGTCGCTTTCTGTTGCTGGATAAACTGGAACCCTGGGTTCGATCCAACGGATCAATTCATATCCCCAAAACCCAAACAAACCACCGATACCAGGGGGAAGTTGAGGTAACTTCACCGGATGATAGGGTTCTAAACACGATGCTAGGGCAGCAAACGGATCGCCCTCAATCGTGACTTGCGTACCATCGCGATAAGTTTGAATCGTGCGATCGCCTTTTGCCGCTAAAGTCCATAGCGGATCGCACCCCAAGAAGCTATAGCGCCCAATATTTTCGCCTCCTTCGACCGATTCCAACAAGAAGCTATAAGGCTGTCCCGCACACACCTTATACCAAGCAGATACAGGTGTATCTAAATCCGCTACCCATTCTTGGTAAACCGGAATGAAATTACCTTGTGTCGCTAACTGCTGAAATTGAGCAAAATTGGGAAAAATCATGATGAACAAGTCAAAAGTCAAAAGTTAGAAGTCAAAACACTAGATAACCAGAATGTATGGCGAGTATCGCCTACCTTCTGCACGGAAAACTGAAAAAAGTAAATGTAGGGTGGGCAATGCCCACCCCACTCAGAAAGTTTTATATTATTGCCTTTTTTATCAACAAAAAACAGAGACTAGAAACTAAAAACTAGAAATCGTAATATCCCTAGCCCCTAGTCTCCAGTCCCTAGCCCCGATTAGGGTGCGTCGTATGGCTGTACGCCACTGAACTTCAACTTGGCTGGGCTGGGGTTGCTGCCAATGTTGCGATCGACGTAACGTACTTTTGGACGACCTTGGTTGACTTTTTCTGGGAAGACACCATCAGCGGGATGGATCATCTGAGTTTCCCCATTAGGATAAACTCGATAGATTTTGTAGTCGTTAATTTTGAATTTCGCCCGCAGTTGTTGCCCGCCCAAAGCGATACCATACTCTTTGCGAGCAATTTCTAGCTTATTTTTGCCCTGCCTCATGATGGCTGAACCACCTGTAGGCATTTCAAAAACTTGCTCCTTGGGGCTAGTCCAAGTGATAACGTATTTTTCTTCTCTTTCTGCTTTGGTCAGCAAGCCACCAGTGCCGCCGCCAAATATAGGTGTTTGTCCCTCAAGTGTTTCTGCCATAGATTTCTCTCTCAAGGTTTTTAGGGCATCCTATCACTGAGATAGCGTCTATTTAGCCACTATGTAAGGAACTGTAACAGTTATCAGGGAGCAGGGAGCAGGGAGCAGGGAGCAGGGGGACAAGGGGGACAAGGGGGACAAGGGGGACAAGGGGGACAAGGGGGACAAGGGGGACAAGGGAGAGACCAATGACCAATGACCAATGACTATTCCACAGTCGGAATAGTGAAGTGAAACGTACTACCTTTGTCTTTTCCTGCTGATTCTGCCCAGATTTTCCCGTTCCAGCTATTGACAATTTGACGACAAATTGCTAAGCCTAAACCCGTACCTCCTGCGGTGCGACGGAGCGCGCCTTCTTCTTGGTAGAAGCGATCGAAAACAATTTCGAGCCGATTGGGTTCAATACCGCGTCCGGTATCGGAAACGGTAACTTCTAGCGTTGTGCCACCATTGGTACGCGCTGCGATCGCGATCTGTCCTGTGGGAGGCGTAAACTTGCAGGCGTTATCCAACAGTTTAGCGATTAACTCTACCAACCAGTCTCCATCAACCCTAATCAGAGGAAGTTGGACTGGAATTGTGCTGACGATCTGCGGTAAATCTTCTGGGTTAGAACGGGTGCGGACGCGGCTGAGGGCAAGCTCGACGCACTCATCTAAGGGTAAAGTTTCAGGATGCCATTCTACCCGTCCGCTTTCTAAGTTGGAGAGGGTAAGAAAATCTTGGACTAATTTGCGCATCCGCTCGGAGTCGGTAAGAGCAGTGCTGAGCATGACTTGCCGCAATTCTAAGGGCATATCTGGCTCGGTGGCAAGGCTTTCCAAACAAACTTGGATCGTCGAGAGGGGGGTACGAAGTTCGTGTCCAGTAATCGCGATGAGGTTGCTGCGGGTGCGATCGAGCGCCTCTAATTGCTGGTTGAGGTCTTCTAGATTTGCGTAAGCTTCGGCTTGAATCAATGCTGCGCCTACCTGAGTGGCGATTGCTTCGACTAAAGAAGTTTCATCTGCCGTCCACTGGTGTGGTTGAGAACCACAATAATGAGATTCGACTATTCCCAATAACTTACCTTGGTACAACACTGGCATTAACAACCAAGAACGAATATCCAGCTGTTTTACGAGCTGTTGTAGCAGGGGTGAATCAGTCACGCGGGTGTCAGTTTGAGTATCGACAATACAGATCGATCCTTGCTGACAGGTCATTTCTTGAAATAAGGGATTTTTTTGTAAAGGCATGACTTTTCCTACTACTGAGGAAACGCCAGGTTGTAAATATTCGTGGGCGATCGCCACCCTATCATCGTTAGCTTGGGCGCGATAAATCAAGCAACGGCAGGCAGCCAGGGCAATTCCCAATTCGCGAACTGCGACTTTCAAGATTTCTTGGGGATGTAACGGTAGTCCGGTGGCGCTACCTTTGCGAATCGCAGCGGTAATCGAGTTGATGAGGCGTTCTTTCCGTTCTTGGGCAGCAATCGAGCGGTAGGCTTTGAGTAATTTGTACTGTCCGGCTTGCAGGTACGTTACTAATCTCTGGACGAAAGGATTGGTATCGATCGCCGCAGGATCTAGCGAGGGTAAAGTAATGGGGGCAGCAGTTTTAGACTTTTTCGCTGACGATCGCCTTTGTGGAAATATACCGAAGCGATCGCGCGCGAGTTCGATTTTAGGGGCTAATTCTGGTCTGTAATGTAAAATGCGTTGAAGTAACAGCTCGGCTGCGATACAGCTAATTTGTCGCTCGGAAGTCCAGATACCTTCAAACTGGCGGGTGGGATCCATATCCACCGCTGGTAAATGAGGTGAGGGTTTAATCTGGACTATGCTGGGGCGTTCGCGACAAATCAGGCAAGTGCTATAATTTTGCCCGATCGCGACGAGATGCCATTCTTGACTTAATGATTCTGTTGGATCGAAGGCGATCGTTTCGTAGTATTCGGAAGCATTCGTAAAATCTGTCTCCGGTGCTGCTAGTACGTAGACTTGATTCGTTTGCCGAGCAAGGCGTTTGTAGCGGTGGGCTTCTTGACGATAGAAGCGTTCCCGCTGAAAGCTAGCAATCAGCAACGGTTGGTCTGAAGTCGAAGCAAGCACTTGGTCTTCCATCGCATGGGACAAAGCCGTTAAAGAAGCTTTGAAATAAACTTGGGGTCGCAGTTGGGGTACTGCTACTAGCAGATCGCTTAGCACAGAAGTCAAATTGCTCATGACTGTGTTTGTCGATCGCGTTACCTGCGTACCACCCTGCCAGGAGAACTAGGAAGCGCGATCGCTGCTTGCTTGCATCGAGGGTTCTCTATCAACCATCCTACCGATACTGGGGACTAGGAGCTAGTAGTCAGTTATCAGGGAGCAGGGGGAAGAGAGCTGAGGGAGCGATCGGGAGCTGAGGGAGCTGAGGAGCATGGGGGAGAAAATACCAAATACCAAATACCAAATACCAACAATATCCTTAGATAGATAGATGTTGTAAAAGTCAAGTAAAAATAGTATAAGTTAATCTTTAGAACTAAAAATTCTAAGTATATAAACCTATAGAGGGTTGCATCTAGGCGAGTTTGTGCCTTTTATTAAAACTTATTAAGCGACGAGAGAAATCTTCTGTCGTTTGCGAGTCAGAAGGCTGCCAAAGGAAATTGGCAGCATTCTTCAGATCGATTTGTAGTTACTGCTCAATTACCAGAAAATAATGAAAATCGCTCAGATTGCTCCTCTGTGGGAACGAGTCCCACCCTTTCGCTACGGTGGTATTGAATTAATCGTTAGTTTACTAACTGACGAATTAGTCCGGCGCGGTCATGAAGTCACGCTGTTTGCCTCTGGTGACTCGATTACTACAGCTCAGCTCAAGTCAGTCCACAATAAAGCATTACGTCTCGATCCCAGTGTCAAGGAACCAGGGCTTTACGAGCAAATGATGCTGTTTGAGGTTTTTAGCAACGCCCATCATTTTGACATTATTCATTCTCATGTTGGCTGCGCTGCCTTGCCTTACACTGGTTTTGCTAAAACGCCTACGGTACATACAACTCACGGTATTTTTACGCCTGATAATGAAAAGATGTTTCGGCGTTTTGCTTGGCAACCATACATCAGTATTAGCGAAGCGCAACGAGAACCTCGTCTAGGGTTAAATTACATTCAAACTATCTATAACGGTATTGATACCTCTATCTATCCGTTTCAGGCTCAACCTAGTCAACCAGCTTATCTGGCTTTCGTCGGTCGCATATCTCCTGAAAAAGGTCCGATTGAAGCGATGAAAATAGCCCGCGCTGCTGGTTTACCATTAAAAATGGCTGGCAAAGTCGATCCGGTGGATCGAGAATATTTTCGCGATCGCGTTGAGCCATTAATTGACGGTGAGCAAATTCAGTACCTTGGGGAAATATCTCATGAAGAGAAGGCTCAGCTTTTGGGTGGAGCTACAGTAACTTTGTTTCCGATTACCTGGCGAGAACCGTTTGGTCTAGTCATGATTGAGTCAATGGCAACAGGCACGCCTGTAATTGGCATGGGTTTGGGTTCCGTACCAGAAGTGATTGCTCATGGTAAAACAGGCTTTGTTTGTCATTCTCTAGAACAAATGGTGGATGTGATTCCCGATGCGATGAAAATAGATTGCCAAACATGTCGCGACTATGCGATCGATCGCTTTAGCGTCCAAGCGATGACGAGCGCATATGAAAAGGCGTATCAAACTTGGAAGGGGTAGGGGAAAAGTCAAAATTGAGCAGACGATGGACGGTTGACAGTTGATGATGAGTGGCTGGTGGCTGGCGACTAGTGACTAGAAACGATTCTAGCCACCAGCCACTAGTCACTAGTCACTGATAACTGTTTGCCTTTGTTACTTTATGAGTTGACCCCTGGATTGAAAGCTAAGATTTTTTAACTTTATCGCAAACATCTTTAATGAGTTGTATTTCTATTTAAGATCTGCTTACAATAATTTACATTGTTCAAATTAGTGTAATTAATTATTGCTGACGCTTATAGAAATTACAGATATAAGCTGCAACTTTAAGCGCAAAAGTCGTAGAGAAAAAGTTGTTGCTGAAGGTGGTAAAGCCAATAAAAAAATTGCGATCGCACGGTCTACTAAGAAGTTTGATAATAATAAAACTGGGTCGCACACCTATAACAGCAAAAAGCCTTTGGTATGACACTGGATACGATAGCAACGCAAGACAGAGTAGAAATAAGTGGTAGAGTATTCGTTCCCGCAGAACAATTGCCAATTCCAGAATGGCCCTGCGTGTTGAGCGAAAGACCACAACCGACTTTGACGATTAAAGACGACGATCTATTTTTGGTGACAGATACGCTAGGAAATATTGCTGGCGGCTGTTATAGCGATGATAGTGCAGCTAGCATGGGGTTATTTTGCTGCGATAGCCGATTTCTAAGTCGCTTAGAATTACAGATTGAGGGGCGATCGCCTGTTTTACTCAGCAGTACCGCCGATAAAGGGTTTTCCCTTTCTGTCTTATGTACTAATCCTACAGTAGACAATCGATTGAAAGCTGACACCCTTGGCATTCGTCGCGAACTGGTTTTGAATGGAGCACTATTTGAAGAAATAGAAATTTCCAACTACAGCACGAGTGCCGTCAGCGTTTCTATTAGCCTGAGTTTTGATGCCGATTTTGTCGATTTATTTGAAATTCGCGGCTTCAATCGAGAAAAGCGCGGTAAATTGCTACGGCTTGCCGCAGTAGATGGAAGACAGAAAGAGAAAGGAGACAAGGAGGACAAGGGAGATAAGGGAGCAATTACCAATTACCAATTACCAATTACCGATTACCAACCTCCAGAAACGCTCACCCTTGCTTATCAGGGTTTAGATAATTCCATCATGGAATCGCGGTTGCAGTTTCAACACACTCAGCCAGATTTATTCAAAGGCTATACGGCAATTTGGCAGCTAGACTTGGCTTCCCACGAAACCAAAAAGCTCGGTTATCGATTGTCAATGGCAATTAACGATCGCTCAGCTTCTACCGTTCACGCTCCCAATACATTAGTCCAAGCCAGAGCAGCGGAAGACTCAGAGGAACTGCACTGGTGTCAGCAAAGCACGCAAATTCGCTCTGACAAAGCTGATTTCAATCATGTCGTCGAGCGAGCTGAGCAAGACATGTATTTGCTACGGCAATCTTTTGGCAAGTATAAAACTGTTTCTGCTGGCGTACCTTGGTTTTCTACTCTATTCGGACGAGATTCGCTGATCGCGGCGGCTCAAACTTTAATGTTAAATCCGTCGATCGCCCGCGAAACTTTGATTTTACTCGCAGCTTATCAAGGCAAAATTGAAGACGAATGGCGGGAAGAGGAACCAGGCAAAATTCTACATGAAATCCGCATGGGAGAAATGGCACGTTGCCAGGAAATCCCCCATACGCCTTATTACGGTACGATCGATGCTACTCCTTTGTGGTTAATGCTCTATGCGGAATACTTTGCCTGGACTCACGACTTAGAAACCCTAGATCGTTTGTGGTCAAATGCTTTAGCAGCAATGGATTGGATCGATCGCCGCCTCAAACCAACAGGATATTTATCCTACTTCCGCAAGTCACGCGGAGGTTTAGCCAATCAAGGTTGGAAGGATTCTGGCGATTGTATAGTTAATCGTCAAGGAGAACTAGCCACAGGGGCGATCGCTCTATGCGAAGTGCAGGCTTATGTCTATGCCGCAAAAGTGCGACTGGCAGAAATTGCTCGGATGAAGAAGCGGCTCGATCTTGCCGAAAAGTGGCAGGATGAAGCCAGAGAGCTGAAAGTTCGATTTAATCGCGATTTTTGGCTGTCCGACCAGGATTTTTGCGCATTGGCGTTGGATGGGGAAGGCAAACCAGTCGATAGTATTACCTCTAATCCCGGGCATTGTCTGCATCTAGGCATTTTTACACCTGAAAAAGCCTACAGCGTTGCCGAACGGCTCCGAGCGCCTGATATGTTTAACGGTTGGGGAATTCGCACTTTAAGCAGTTTATCCCCCGCCTATAATCCGATGGGCTACCATCTCGGTTCGGTTTGGCCTCACGATAATTCTCTAATCGTACTGGGACTGCGATCGCTCGGGCTAGTGGATCAAGCCTTGGACGTATTTCAGGGGTTATTCGACATGACACTTCAGCAACCCTACCAGCGTCCACCAGAACTATTCTGCGGCTACGAACGCAATGGCGATCGGGCTCCCGTCCAGTATCCCGTGGCTTGTTCTCCCCAAGCTTGGGCAACGGGAACCATTTTTCAGTTATTGCAAACAATTATTAATCTCGTACCTGATGCCCCAAATAATTGCTTGCGAATCATCGATCCGGCTTTACCAGACTCCATCAATCGCCTATCCATACACAATCTACGTGTCGGTCCTACCTTACTCGACCTAGAATTCGAGCGTGCTGGCAATACGACTGCCTGTCGCGTGGTCAAAAAACGCGGTAACCTGCGTGTGGTGATCGAAGCGTAAGAGAATTGGTTGTTGATGAGTGGCTAGTGGCTAGTGACTAGAATCTTTTCTAGTCACTAGCCACTAGCCACTATTCACTGATAACTGATAACTGATTCCTAGTATGATGAACACTAGAGTTGTTTTGTGAATTTGTTGTAACAGATTGTTATGGACGCTATTTTGACACTGGGTTGGGTTGGATTGCTGGTAACTTTTACTTGGTCTATTGCTATGGTCGTTTGGGGTCGTAACGGACTGTAATAAATCCCGTGGATACAATACCAGTTTTCAACATTCTGGCGATCGCGGCGTTTGGTCTTTTACTGGCGGTCACTGGTGGTATCGGCTACCTGACACTGGTAGAATGGCGCGATCGCCGTCGTCGCGATCGGGAAAACAAAGAACTTCGTCGTTCTAGCAAGGCAAAGAAACAACGAAAGTGAATTCTGAATTCCGAATTCTCCTCACGTACCACTTACTCCTAGCTCCTCACCCCTAATTTCCCATTCTCCACGACGAATGAAGCGAGCGTTCTCACACTGGCTTCGGGTTGGCGGATGGTTGAAACGATCCGATAGTTGGTGACGAGGCGATCGCGTGTCAAGTGGCATCGAACGTACCCCCGATAAGTTCCGTTAAAAAATTTGGTGTGGGGGTTTCTGCTCATCGCGATCGTCGCCGTCGGAATAAACTGCTTGGGAAAATTGGAAGAGATAGAAGTGCCGACAAACTCAGTGCCAACGGTGGGGGAATTAGGATTTTTAAAGTCAAGTTTGAGGTCGTGTACCCAACTGGAATGCACGTCGCCTGTAATCACGATGGGGTTAGCAGGTTGGCGTTGCGCTAGAAATTTCAGCAATCGCTGACGCGCTTCGACATAGCCGTCCCACTGATCGAGGTTGAATAACTCCGAACGAGAGCGCGGATCGACATCGAATTGAGCGAGTACGGTTTGTTGAGCAAGAATATTCCACCGTGCTGCGGAGCGAGTTAAGCCTCGAAATAACCATTGTTCTTGCTGGTGTCCCATCATCGTTGCATTAGCAGCGAAAGCTTCCTGACAGCGAGATTTAAATCCGCCGCCGCAGGGCTGCTGAGTCCGGTACTGGCGCGTATCTAAAATATTGAATTGAGCTAAGTCACCAAACGTAAAGCGCCGATAGAGCTGCAACCGAGAGCCTTGGGGTGCGCGATCGCGTCGTAAGGGCATATGCTCGTAATACGCTTGGTAAGCAGCCGCCCGCCGTCGCCCAAAAGCAGATGGCGAGTCACCGAAGCTAGAGCGATCGCCTGCATAGTTATTTTGTACCTCATGATCGTCCCAAGTCACGATCCACGGAAAGGCAGCATGAGCCGCTTGGAGGTTGGGGTCGGTTTTATATAAAGCGTAGCGGTTGCGGTAATCGGCAAGACTAACAGCGGCGGGAGTACGGTGCGATCGCACGCTATCGGTGCGGGAGCCGCCATCATAAATGTAGTCCCCTAGAAAGACGACTAGCTCCACATCTTCCTTGGCTAAGTTTTGATGCGCCGTATAATAACCGTTCTGCCAATCTTGACAGGAAGCAAAAGCAAAAGTTAGTTGTCCGAGTGCCTCATTCAGCGCGGCAGTGGTGCGCGTGCGTCCAATTGGACTTTCGGCATCCCCTGCTTGAAATCGATACCAATACCAACGTCCGGGTTGCAACCCTTCTACCTCAATGTGGACGGCATGGGCGAATTCTGGAGTGGCGATCGCTTCTCCCTGCTGGAGGATTTGCCGCATATTTTCATCAGTTGCCACTTGCCACTGGACGACAACCGATTCGGCAGGCATCCCGCCACCTTCAAGCGGATCGGGTGCGAGGCGCGTCCAAATGACGACACTCTCTGGCAGTGGATCGCCGGAAGCTACGCCCAACTTAAACGGATACTGGGAGAATTTCGGTTTCGCGATCGCCGTTTTTGTCTGCCACTGACTCGCGATCGTTCCAGCCGCCAAAGCCGCTGCACCAAGCAGCAACTCCCGCCGCTGCAATTTGTTATTTGTCATTGGTTATGGTCACTGGTCACTGGTCACTGGTCACTGATAACTGGTCACTGGTCATTGGTCATGTATAGTTATTCTCCCTTGTCCCCCTTCGCCCCCTAATCCCCACTCCCTTCGGTCGTGGGGTCCCCGAGTTCCCCCTTGTCCCCCTTGTCCCCCTTATCTTTCCCTGCTCCCTACTCCCTACTCCCTACTCCCTATTCAGCGCGACAGTAATTGTACGATTGTTAAGCCAAGGGCGATCGCTACTGTCAAGCCAGTGATCGTGGTAAAGTTGCGGATCATTTGTAACTGGCGTTCGGTGTCGCGCAAAGAGGATTGCGTCAGACGCAATTCTGTTTCAAGGTTTTGTTGTTTTTCAAAATATTGGGGACTAAAGCCAGCTTGCTCTAATTTTTGAATAAAATCTTCTAATTCTGCATTTAATTTAGTATCGACAATTTCGCTAATCGCCGCGTGCGTTGCCTCGTCAGCCGTCCATTCTTGCCAAAAATGCTTCAGTCGCTTCGATACCTCTTCCCGTAATTCGCTGACTTGCTTGGCGAGTTCGGCATTATAGTTACTTAAATGAATATCCGCGCTACCGAGTTCGTCTTGTAAATGTGTTAATTCTCCTTTAAATTCTCGCCAACGGACATCAATTGCAGTTTCGATCGCCGCTAGACGTAAGTTAACATCTGTTTCTAAGTTGATGAGGTCTGCTTTATTTGCTTTGACCTGTTCTAGATTTGCTTGTAATTGTTGGTATGATTGCCCTAGAGCGGCAAATTGAGCTGGAATTTGTGTGAGTGAATCTAAGACAGCAAATGATTGTTTGAGGCGATCGCGCAGCTCTGTTAGTTCTTGTTCCACAGACAATAGTTCGGTCAGATTATTTTTCATAAGATTTTTTTGACTCAGGCTTTAATTTGGACTTTAAATAAATTATCCAAAATTCTTCAGTTGCGCCAAACTTTGACGAAGAGCAATGATTTTCTCGTTCAAAGCATTGCAGTTTTCACTGACGGCACGAAGATCCCTGATTTGTTTTAGGACTAATAAAGTGCGATAAGGTTGGGAGCTATTGCCAAATAAGCGCAAAGCTTCTGTAAGTAAAAAAGATAAATCTTGGTTCTGGTTCCAAGGAGCATTGATATGGGTCAACCAGTTAAAGGCAGTAGCTGGATCGACATCTACGCCTGCTTGGTAAAATAATAGTAAATCATCAGACGACAATTTCTGGTCAATTCCTGCTTGAAAGCCGACACCGAGATGTCTTAGGGCTGCATTGCGGTCTGGTGAGTGGCTCTGAGACGATAAAACGCCAGCTAGGTAAAGGGCAGATAAATTGAGTGGTTTTTCCCACAGCTGTTGCTTAACGTAAGCTAGCAATTCTTCTACCCAATTTTGACTGATGGCAAGGTGAATCGTTTCTGATAAAGACTCAGGATCGAAACGATCTAATTGTTGTTCTACCTGACGCTGCCATAGCGACAGCACCTTAGTCTCCGCAGCTACAGTCGTTTTGGCAATTGGCATCGCTTGGATGCGCTCGATATTCCGTCCTGTAATTTTGCCGCTAATTTTCTCCAGTAACCCAGGACCAATTTGAGTGTATCCTTTGTGTACGGCACGAATCACGTTGACCAGTTCTTCGGCAGGAGTGTCTTTCAACAGATAACCCTTGGCTCCAGAACGCAACGCTTCAGCTAAGTATTCCTCGTCGTCGTAGCCGCTAAGAACGATCGTTTTTGTAGCTGGAAAGCGTTCGGAAATGATGCGCGTTGCTGTCACTCCGTCCATTCCTGGCATCCGAATATCGATCAGCGCGATATCGGGGTTGAGCATGTCTACTTGTTCGATCGCCGCTTGACCGTCGCTAGCACTGCCGATAATATCCATCTCAGGATCGAGTTCTAGCAATGCTTTCAGCCCTTGGCGAATCAGTTTTTGATCGTCTACCAGCAAAATCCGAATCATGCAGCAAACATTGACAAGTTAAAGGGTGGTGACTGGCAAGAGGTTGGCGATCGCTTGCAGTAAGTCGTCCGTGCAAAAGGGCTTGGTAAAATACTCCGTCGCACCCAGACCGAACGCTGTTTGCCGATGCCACTGATTTTCCCGCGAGGTCAATACGATGACTGGGAGTTTTTGCCATTGGGAGGAAGCACGGATTTCCCGTAGTAAGGATAACCCATCTACGCGGGGCATCTCCAGATCGGAAATGGCTAGGTCGAAGCGTTCCTCTGAGGAAGAGAGCTTTTCTAGAGCCTCTTGCCCATCACGGCACTGTACTACTTTATACCCTGCTGCCGTGAGAATCCGCTCTAAAATTCGCCGAAATGCGATCGCGTCATCTACGATCAAAATTTTGGGAATCTCTTCAGTTGTAGCTGAAAATGTCTCCTGTCGGCTGCTTTCTTGACGAATTGTTGCTGGTGCGACCGAAAACTGAGATAGCAGTTCTTGAAACCGATCGGGTGAGAGAACGGGAACGATTTCCCCCGTACCCAGCACCGTACAACCGAGCAGGTAATTCGGAACTTTCACTGTAGCGTCAAAAGGCTTGAGAACTAATTCTCGCTCTCCCAACATCTGATCTACAGCCAGCACGACTGTCTCTGCCTCAATCTCCAACACGAGTCCCAAACGTTGGTCTAGTTCGGTAGCGTTAGCGAAGCTTAACGAAGTTATCGCCCCGCGCCGCCATTGGTAAGGTAAAAACTGTGGCAGATAGTACAGTCGAGCTGGGAGATTGCGCCAAGCGATCGTGCTGCCGTGCTGCAATCCCGTCCCGTATTCCGACAAGACGACAACCTCTTTAACCTGAGAAGCGGGAAACGCCAAGGTTTGCTGCTGGCATTTACACAATAGCAGCGGCAAAATATTTAAGGACATGGGAATGCTAATGGTAAACTTAGTTCCTTGCCCTGCTGTAGTTTCCACGCCAATCGTCCCACGCAAGCGCTCGACTTGCAGGCGAACGATATCTAGTCCTAAACCGCGCCCTGATAAAGTCGTAACTGTGGTGGAGGTGGAAAAACCAGAACGAAACAAAAATTCCAAAATTTGCTCTGAAGAGAGTACAGCAGTTGAGTCGCACAGTCCGAGTGCTTCAGCTCGTTGTCGCACTGCGGTCAAGTCAATCCCGCGCCCGTCATCAGCAAGAGTAATAATCAGTTGATTACCTTCAGTTACAGCAATCAGACTCATCCGCGCTATGGGAGATTTACCACTTGCCTGCCGCTCTGAAGCAGATTCGATCCCGTGGTCGAAAGCATTGCGAAATAGATGCAACAGGGGAATTTTCAACTGTTCGAGGATCGCCCGATCGATCGTGGTTTCCCGTCCTTCGATCGCTAACTGAACGGATTTGCCGTAGCGTTGGCTAAATGATTGTTGGGCAGCGGCAAACTGGTTTGCTAAGCTGCCAAACTTGACTAGGCGCGACTCGGTTAAATCTCCGCGTAAGTCGTCGAGTTGCTGGCGTAACTCTACCAAAGCTTCCCGCATTTCTAGAGAAATAAATTCCACATCCGCCCTAGCTTCTTGCACCTGGACGATCAGCTCTTGCAATTCTTGTAAAGAATTAGATGTGGGTATTTGGTAGTCGGTCGTCAGTAGTTGGTAATTGAGTGGTGCGTGGGCAGAATTCGGAACTCGAAAGTCGGAATTTGGAATTAATTTTGAATTTTGAATTTTGAATTTTGAATTTTGAATTGCTCCCTCAGCTCCCTGGGCTCCCTCAGCTCTCTTTCCCCTGCTTTTCCTGCCAAGTACAGCAAGTTGGTTGTACAAAGCTTGCATGTCTTCGCTAAGAGGGTTGAGCTGGGCAGCCCGCTGTTTTAAAGTTAGATCGACCTGATGCAGCTGTTCTTGGTACAAAGACAACCGTTCGTAACTGATAAACAACTCGCCGATGGTGTTATCGATCCGCTCTAGTCGCGATACGGGTATTTTTAAATTTAAACTGCGGATGCCGGAGGCGATCGCCAGGGAATCGTTCAGGAGTTGGGAATCAGTAGGAGGATGCGGTGCGCTCGGATTGAAGGTTTGGGAGTTGAGCAGCAAAAATTCGTCTCCAGTTGCCTCAGCTCTAGGACTCGGTGGCAGCGATTGCAAAAAATTTTCAATTGCTGTTGTTGTAGGTAGTAAGGTCGTTGCTTCTAAGCGATCGACTCCTTCGGGATTGCCGATCGCCGTGACAATCAAGCTACCGATCTGTTCGATGCTCAGGGAGATCAACTCATAGGCTAACTCCTGCTGCTCTACCCGTTCGTGCTGTAAGGCTTGTAATAGGTCTTCTAGGTGATGGGATAGGCGGCTCAGGGTGGTAAATTGAGCGATTCCCGCTCCACCTTTAAGGGAATGAGCTGCCCGCAGCATGGTAGAGTATAACCCGCTCAAATTCACCTCGGGATCTGTTGCTTGCAACTGGCGAATTCCCTGTTCCAAGACTGACAATTGGTCTGGGGCATCTTCGTACAGGAAACAAGTGCGTATTTCTTGAGTAATTGCCTCTAAGCTTGCAGCATCCAGCACCATAGTTAATCTTCTACTCGAAATCGGGACACGGAAAGTTGGAGTTCGCGGGCGACCTCAAGGAGTTCCTGTAGCGTAGATAGCACGGCAGCAGATTCGGTCGAAGTTGTTTGGGCGATCGCTGCTACTGTTTGCATGGTTTGATTGACCATACAGGAGTTATCTGCTTGAGAAACTGTCCGCACGGAAATTGATTGCAGCAATTGGTCGATTTCTTGACCGATCTGTGCCATATCCTGCAAGTTGGTTTTCGTTCTTGTCACCAGTTGGGTTCCTATTGCTACAGAGGCGTTGCTAACTTCCATCGTTTTTAACACATCGCTGGTTCCTTGCTGGATAGTTCGCACCAATCGGTCAATTTCTTTAGTTGCGTCTGTGACTCTTTCTGCTAAGCGTCTGACTTCATTAGCCACGAGGCGAAACCCTTTACCATTTTCTCCAGCTCTCGTTGCTTCGATTGCGGCGTTGAAGGCGAGGACGTTGGTTTTTTCAGAGATTGTCGAGATAATGCTGACGATTTTAGAAATTTCTTGAGAAGATTCCGCTAGCCGTTTGGCTTTTACAGTTGTCTCCCAAACATTGGCGCGGAGTGTTTCCATGCTATTGACAGTCTCGTCCATCGTTCGATCGCTATCTTGGGCTGCATCTAGTGCCTGACGAGCGATGGTGGCGGCGGTTTGGGCGGAACTGGCGATCGCTTGAATCGACTGTTCCATTTCTTCTACCGAAGTCAATGCTTCTGCCACTGTTTCGGCTTGGGTGTTGGCTTCACAGGCAAGTTTTTCTACAGAAGCTTCGCTGTCTACGGCTGAAATTTGCACCTGTTCGGCGGCTGATTTAACTTGCAAGACTATCTCGCGCAAGCTGGCAATAACTGTATTAAATGCATCAGAAATTGCGCCTGTTTCCCCCTGCGAGACTTTAGCTCTGACAGTTAAGTCGCCGTGTTTGACTGTTTCCGTCTCTAACAGCAAGTTTATCATGCCCCGCTGTAACCTTTCTTTTTCCTGACGCTGGCGGGTTTCTGAGGTGCGCATTGCCTCTAGGTTCGCTTCAATGTTTGCCGTCATCGCATTTAATTGCCGCGCTAGAATGCCTATTTCGTCGCCGCGCTGAGAATTTTCTAATCTCTCTCCCTGCTTGCCCTCACCTACTGCCTGAGCGAATTCTGCTAGTCGTCTGAGCGGGCGGGCAAAGGTACTAGCAATTGGAATTGCCATCAATGCTGCTATTAATAGCATTCCCGCTCCAATTCCATAAGCTGTTTTTTGCTGTTGGGCAAGCAGCTCGTCTAATTCTGACATTGGGCGAGCTACAAAGGTCATGCCTACAGGCTTGGCTTTGGTCGGATTGAGTTCTTGCTGGTGGTCGTACAATGGTAGGTATATGCCCAGATATTCTGCACCAGCAATTGTTGTTTTAGCAATAACTTCTTGTCCTTTACCGAGAACGGTGGCGGCTATAGCTTGAGGAGATCGCGTGCCGATATCTCGGGTTTTGCCGTCGCTAGCCGGAATGTTAGAGGAAATTCGCCAGTCTTGAGCATAGACTGCTGAGATGGGAATGCCCACCCGTTGTTTTAGACTATCGTTATTTAAAAAGTTCCGGTTTTCCACTGAGGCGACAATGACAGTACCCACGACTCGATTGTCGATTTCGATCGGGTGGACGACGACACCCACTAAAGCAGCTTTCCCACCATCAATGCTGGATTGACTCGCAGTTGAAGGCTGTGCTGCTTGAGCTGGCGACTGTAACCTGATATTTGCTTGTTTGTCTTGCCCCAAACGTTTGAGAAAATCTCCCTTCCATAACTCCATGCCTTGCAGCGTTTTGCCCGTGCGCAAGGCATTTTGAACGATGGGAATATCTGCCACATTTATCCCCAAGGGCAAGGACACGGGCTGATATTGTGGTGAGAGTTGAAGTTGTTCGGCGGAGGGGTTGAACGATACTGGGGATAAGGTTTGAATGTATTGGGCTACCGTTCTACCCCGAGCATCGGTGACAATTCTCAAGTTTTTTTCTACCGAGTCGCTTTCATCAGAAACTTTCAAACTCTCCATGTAGGTTTGCAATTGCTGTCGATACGCACTGACTTGGCTTTGACTGTTCAAATCGATCTTCAAAGTTTCGACGAGCCGAGCGATCGTATCTGCCTCTGTCTGTGCCTCGTCCACACTCCACATCACGTAGTCTTCAGTGAAGTACGACCCGTCCCTTTGTAATGACTGCTTGGCTTTTTGCAGTAAGGTGTCTCGGGTGACTGTGACAATTCCTTGGGTGATGACGACAATTGGGAGAGCAGTGCTAATTATTAAAACAATGGCGAGTTTGGTGCGGAAGTTGAAGTGTTGCCAGGCGTTGGTAACTCTACTGCCAGCTACTCTCATTCTCAGCATGAGTGGCTGTGGGCTAACAGTGCTTTCCAGCCCCTCTCCCAAACTTAATTTGGATTCTGACAGTGGTTTGCCCGTTTCCGAGCTATTCGCCTCTCGCCACCCATCAGATCTTTCTAGAGTTTCCAGCGCCTTTCGCGCCACAGAGCCGTAAATCCCATCGGGATCTTGCGCGATCGCTTCTCGGTAAAATGCGGCAGCTTTGATAACATCTCCCGTCTGCTCTAAGGCATTCGCGAGCGTAATTTTATTCACCAAATCTTTTGGTTCGCGTTCGACTTCTGCTGCTAGCGCCGCAATGTGCTGTGGCGTGGGCAGATTTGGATAACTTTTGCTAGATGCTGTCATGGATGTACTGAGGTGCGATCGCAGGTGGATAGAGCCGTAAAAATAGCATTCACATTCAGGGCAGTTACGGGGCGTTCGATCTGGGCAACACCAATGCCATAGAGCTTTAAAGCTGGCGGAAATTCTGCCGGTACGGGTTGAAACTGCTGCGGATCGAGCGAGACAATTCCCTTGAGCAGCGACACCACGCAGCCGACTTGCCGCGAATCTTGCTCTCTTGACACATGAGCGCTCCCGTTCAGCACGACAAGAGTTAAGTTGGTCTTGGCATGAGCATTTCTGACCGAACTAACTAGCCCCAACAACCCGCTTAAATCTAGTATCCACAACAACTTACCGCGCTGGTTTGCTACCCCTAACAATGTTGATGCTACGCCAGGGATGGGGCAAATTTGCTCTAGCGTTAAGGTTACTACACCTACCGTCTGTTCCAACGGTAATAA
The DNA here is from genome assembly GCF_003991895.1 of Chroococcidiopsis cubana SAG 39.79. NCBI lineage: Bacteria > Bacillati > Cyanobacteriota > Cyanophyceae > Chroococcidiopsidales > Chroococcidiopsidaceae > Chroococcidiopsis > Chroococcidiopsis cubana. The sequence continues at coordinate 20,934 of NZ_RSCK01000025.1, read as the reverse complement.
CAGTTCGATTCCCGGCGATAGCTGAATGTGAAAGTATTCGGTGAGCATTAGAGCCAACTAGGCAGTGGAATGCGGTGACTAACTGAGATGACTACAAACTGTCTGGACTAGATCGAGTGGTGCAAAAGGTTTAGCAATATAAGCATCTCCTCCTTGACGTAAAGCCCAAAACCGATCGAATTCCTGATCTTTCGAGGAACAAAAAATAATTGATATATCTTCAAATGTCGGACTAGCACGCAGTTGGCGACATAAATCGAGTCCGCTGATCCCAGGCATAACAATATCTAATACGATCAGATCTGGTCGGTGGTTGGCTGACAACCAGTGCAAAGCAGATTCTGCCGAGTCAACACAAACCACATTTAAGCCAACTTGTTGCAATAAAGCCACTATCAACCGTCGATCGGTCGGGCTGTCTTCAACAACTAAAACGGTTTTCATCTATAAATTTCAGCTAAAGTAAAAAATATCTGGTTGTAGTTGTTGATAGTTGACTTTTTCTAGTTTTCCACCGTGGAAGTAAAATTGGGTTTTGTACTTACTAGCTTATATTTGTTCAGGTGTTAACTTACACTCCTAAAACAGGAAATTATCAAAATTTTGTAAATTTGTCTAGAGATAGCAGCAGATCTTAACCGTAAAATTGTATACAGGCAAGTAGCGAATAGGTAGGTTTCGGGTAGGGGGCAGGAAAGAATTTATACTAATTACTCACCCCTCCCTAACCGTCACTGACTACTCGCTAAACTACCGACTCGCTCATTTACGGGTTATCGATAATGACTTGAATCCCTCGGTCAATTGTTGCATCTGCTTCTGCTGGTGTAACTGGTCTAGGGGTAAATAAATCTCTTTGTACTGGCTTGATTTGGATTGCTCTAGGGGCTGGCAGTTTGGCGGGAGCAGGCGATCGCCTTGTTGTGGTTTCTAGTTCTATCGTGCCTAAAATTTCTGCATTTCCTCGGGCGATCGTTCGTTTCTGTAAACTTTCAACTGTTGAGATGTTATTGATACCAGAGTTGACCTCTGTTTGAGCTAAAACTGGTTGACCCAAGGCGGCTGTTACTAGCAATATAGCAGTTGCAATAAGAGAAAATCGTAGGTAGAGCATAGCTTTAGCTTGTCAAAACAAGCGCGAGGTTTGAGTAAACTTCTACACTCCATAGGTCGGCAAATAAGTACGTATATTGCAGACACGCACTAACCTAATTCGCACCACCTCTCATTTCAATTTTAGTTGTGCTTTTTAGATTAAACTTATAATTTTTCTTATGGTACTAAAACCGCTCTATAAAAATCTGTATCCAGACTCACTAAGTTTCTCTGTTATTTGTGAGGAGAGTCGAGAGTCGAGAGTCGGAATTAACTGGTCACTGGTCAGGAGTCACTAGTCACTAGTCACTGATAACTGAAAACTGCTGCCAACAAAGATAGAGCGCTCTGGGAACGTGGAAACAACCTTTCCATTTGCCACCTTTAAGGTTTAATAAGACTTGTCCCTGGCGATCTAAGTAACCGAACCATTCGCCATATTCAGGATCGGCAAAATGCGACCAAGTGTAATCGTGCATTTTTTGATACCACTCCCAACACGCTTCGCGTCCCGTCAGGCGATATCCCATTACCAGTGCTACCAATGATTCTAAATGCACCCACCACAGTTTTTGATTCCATTCCAGTTGCTGAGGTGGATGTCCGTTAGCATCCATAAAATAGTATAAGCCACAGTATTCGTTATCCCAGGCAAAATTGAGAATGTTGAGGATTACGTCAACTGCTTGGTTAATCGTTTTCGGATCGTTGTGGCGGCGTGCAATATCCATGATGAACCACATGGCTTCAATCCCATGACCGGGGTTAATGAGTCTGCCATCAAAACAGTCAATATGGGAACCATCTGGAGTCACGTTTTCATACATTAAGCCGCGATCGCGATCTAAAAAATCGGTCATGACTTCGCGCACGGTGACAGCTAAAATTTCCTCTAGGCGATCGCTGGGTAGCAGCCAGTCCATTTCTAGGGACAAGTTGGCTAAGATCATCGGTACTGCTAGCGATTTGAGCAATCGCGTCCCAGGATAAGCTTTGTTATATTTGCCTTTGGGGTTATTCTGGCGGCGTAAAACGTTGTTGTAAGCTTGCAAGGCGACATCTTTTGCCCAATCCTCTCCTGAAGCTAAGGCATATTTACTAAATGCCATTGCCGCGAAGCAATCAGAAAAGATATTGTATGGCTGTACCAGAGGATTACCAGCGCGATCGAGAGCAAAGTACCAATTACCTTCAGGATCTCGTCCGTGTTTTGCTAGAAAATTTGCACCGTTTGCGGCAATTTTGAGCCACTCTGGACGTTTTTCTAGTTGGTTATACAACATGGAAAAGATCCAGACTTGGCGATTTTGCAACCAAATAAACTTGTCGGTATCGTAAACATTCCCCGCGCGATCGAGACAGGTAAAGTAGCCGCCTTGCTCCCAGTCGATTGAATGCCGTTCCCAAAAAGGAATTACGTCGTTGAGCAGAGCGTTTTTGTACAGTTCAGCTAATGCTTGAAAATCTTGCTGCATAAATCTTCGGATAGCACGAGGGAGCGATCGCCACTAATTATCACCTTGCTATAGATAATTCACAAGAGCTGGATCGCGTATCTTCAAGAGCGATCGTAGATGACAATATTAAATTGCTCATCCTCAGAAGGAGGCTGAAAGTATTTGGTTATTTCCTCAAAAACTGTATCGCTGACAAAAGCTGATTCCGATTGATTTTTACTTCGCTCTTTTAATTGACGTTTGCAAAGGTCATCAGTTGCGTTAATGAAGTATAGCTTGTGGGCTGCATTAGCTTTCTCAAACAATCCGCGAAACCACTTGCGTTGGTTGATTGTGTTGGCTGAAAAATCTAGAACGACCGATATTTCTCTAGAGAGAAGATCGCTGATATGGGATGCAATCGCAGTCCGAAGGCGTGGCGAGTATTTAATATAGCTGGGAATATCGACAATTTCATCAGGATAAAGTTGAGCAAGTAGCTCATCTTCAACGAAAAGAATTGCGTTGTATTCTTTGGCTATCTGCCTTGCTAACGTAGATTTTCCCGCAGCCATTTTTCCACAGAAGAAAAATAGAGTTGATTTGGTACTCACTTTAAGTCTTGCTTAGGTTTGGCGATCGTGCTTCACAGTTATGACTACATTCCCCTTCTTGCGTCCTTGTTCGACATACCCGTGAGCCTCGGCAGTTTGTTCCAATGGATAACGCCGATCGATAACTGATTTTATCTTCCCCGCCTCAATCAGCTCTTTGAGGAAAATTAGATCTTCTTTACGCTCAATTGCTATCCCACCTATAACTTTCTTGCTGCTTGTTATTGAAGTCCATAGTCCTCGAAGTATTGGGGACAGATTTATGTGGACAGCTCTGAGATAAATGCCTTTTTTCTTGAGCGATCGCAGACAACCTGAAAACGAACTCTTGCCTACCGTGTCAAAAATAATATCGTAGGTCTTACCGCTTTTCGTAAAATCTTCTTGAGTATAATCGATAACTCGATCGGCTCCCAAAGATTTCACTAATTCTAAATTTGCCGTACTACATACCCCAGTCACTTCTGTGCCAAAGTACTTGGCAAGCTGCACGGCAGCCGTACCTAACGCTCCAGAAGCCCCATAGATCAGAACTTTTTGTCCGCTCTGAATCTTCCCTTTATCTCTCAGAAAAATCAGTGAGGTTGTTGCCCCAAAAGGAATGGCGGCGGCTTCCTCATAGGTCATGTTAGTAGGCTTGATGGCGATCGCTCCTGCTTCAGGTAAGCATATGTACTCGGCATTAGCGCCAAGACTGATTCCCGCTCCAGCAAATACGCGATCGCCTGCTTGGAATTGCGTTACATTTTTGCCAACCGCTTCAATTTCTCCAGCTAGCTCGCTCCCCAGGATCGCGTTCTTTTTAGGTTTTATGAAACCATAGAAAAATCGTACGGCGAATGGGTCAGCCTTGCGTAGGCGCAAATCCGCCGAGGTTACTGTTGTCGCATGTATTCTTATCAATACTTCATTGTCCTTGGGAGTAGGTTTTTCTACTTCCTTTAGCTGCATAACCTCCGGCGATCCGTATTCCGTGCAGACAATCGCTTTCATGAATGCTCCTCTAAGATAGCTTTAGTGTTAGCCCTCAACAAGCACCTTAACGCTCAATACGTTCAAGTTCTTCACGAACAACTCTGCGTAAGGTTTCCTCTAAAGGTTCGCGACTCTGCTGAATATGCTGGCGCAAAGCTTCGTTAATCATAGTTTGATAATTTCCTCCGCCTGCACTGTGAGCTTGTTCGCGAAACCATGCTAAAACCTCGTCATCTAGCCGAATTGTGATCCGAGTTTTTCCAGGTGGTGTTGGGTCAATCGCCCCTCGTTTACCCCGACTAAAATCATATTCTGTTTCCATTGGTAAGCCACCTCAACTATAGTATGCACAACTGTACATACTACCAATGGAACAGCGCCCCAAGCAGTTATTCGATCGCATTCATCATACTTTTTAAATAAAGCATCATTATTCAGTCATAAAAAAGTAGGGTGGGCATTGCCCACCCTACTAACAAGTAAACATTAAACAACGGATAATTTTTGCTCTTTTTCTTGCATGTATTCGGTGACAATTTGCCGGAATTGTTCGCCTTCAATTGTCTCGTTATCGACTAACAAATCCACTAAGCGATCGACTAAATCGCGATTTTCGCGAATAATCGTCCGCGCTTTTGTAAATGCTTCAGTCGCGATCGCCCTAACTTGATTGTCGATTTTTCTTGCCATTTCTTCAGAATATTCCGATCGCTCCATCCACCCTCCCCCTAAAAATACTTCGTTATCGGGGCTTTCTAAAGCGACTGGACCCAAATTTGACATTCCGTATAATGTCACCATTTCTCGCGCTAGGTTAGCAACCATTTTTAAGTCTCCAGAAGCGCCCGTAGTGACTTCTGAATCGCCAAATACTTCGGCTTCAGCGGCTAATCCTCCCAGGGCGATCGCAATTCGGTCTAAAATCCAAGCGCGACTCCGCAAGTAGCTACTGTCTACATTTTCCTCGTCGGGTACGCTTTGGGCAAAACCACCAATTCCACCCGAACGGGGAATAATTGTCACCTTATTTAAAGGATCGGAATTTTTCAGCAGCGTAATTAATAAGGCGTGTCCGATTTCATGATAAGCCAACAACCGCTTTTTCTTACTATCTAATAATGGTGTCAGCGACAACCCAATCGTAATTCGGTCGATCGCATCCATAATTTCCAACGGTGTAATCGCCTCTTTGCGCCGCCTTGCCGTCAGAATCGCCGCTTCGTTGAGTAAATTCGCTAAATCTGCACCAGAAAAACCAGGCGTGCGTTGGGCGATCGCTTCTAAAGAGACGGAATCATCGACTTTCTTATTACGAGCGTGGACTTGTAAAATTCCCAGTCGTCCTTTATATGCTGGCAGATCCACCGTAACTTGGCGATCGAAGCGACCGGGACGTAATAATGCTGCATCGAGTACGTCAGGACGGTTCGTCGCAGCAATGATGATAATTCCCGTATTGCCTTCAAACCCATCCATTTCTGTTAGCAATTGGTTAAGAGTTTGCTCTCTCTCGTCATTTCCACCACCAATTCCCGCACCTCTTTGTCTGCCTACCGCGTCAATTTCATCGATAAATATTAAGCAGGGGGCATTTTCTTTCGCTTTTTTAAATAAATCTCGCACCCGCGACGCGCCCACACCGACAAACATTTCGACGAATTCGCTACCGGAGATGCTGAAAAATGGGACTGCTGCTTCCCCAGCGATCGCTTTTGCTAGTAATGTTTTCCCCGTTCCTGGAGGTCCAATTAACAAAACTCCTTTAGGAATTTTTGCCCCAACTGCGGTAAATTTCTCCGGCTGTTTGAGGAAGGTGACGACTTCTTGCAACTCTTCTTTGGCTTCGTCAATCCCTGCAACATCGTCAAATTTCACGCCCGTTTTAGCTTCCATCTGGAATCTAGCGCGAGACTTGCCAAAACTTAGGGCTTGGTTAGAAGAATTAGCTGAACGACGTAACAATAGCAACATCAACGCCATCAGAGGCACGATCCAGAGTAAATTTGCTAGCAGACCCACTGCAGCCCTACTATCAGCAGAAGAATTGACTTCCAATGGGACTTGTCTATCTCTAGCTCTATTAATTAATTCTGGATTTTGTTGTAATAACAATACTTCTTTAGGTGGTTCGTCCGCCTTTTGTCCCTTGAGCTGAACTTTAGCAATATTCTGCGCTGGGTCAAGCTCTATTCTGGTAACATCTCCGCGATCGATGCTGCGTAACAATTCGCCGTAATTCAGCGTATTGGAATTTTCTCTTTGCGCCAGTACCGGAGTACCTACAAGCATTGACTGCAATATCATTCCGCTTGCTGCCAAATGCCATAGACTTCGCTTCGCCATATTCATAGCTTTACTACCTGCTGGCGATCGCCGATCTAATGACTGTTTGCGCGAACCTCTCATATTAAAATGTCCTCTGTCGCTGCCTTGACCCATAAACTGTTTTGCAAAGGACGGTAGGTACGATCCACCGTTCTATTTCATACTTAACAGATTGAAGAGATTTTGCCTTAGCTCCAGCTATAAACTCAATTCTTCCAATCTCTAGTGTAACTTCCTGAATCAGTTGTCAGTTATCAGTGTGGAGACGTTACATGCAACGTCTGTACAAATAACGTCTGTACAAAGTTGTCAGCGATCGGTAACCTCTTGCCAATGACTGATGACCAATGACCGATGACTTACTACTATTTCCTCAAATTTGACATCCCCTGGTAAAAGCCGCTATATTTAATTTAAGCATACTCGTAATGATTATGAGTATCAATAAGTAGGAAATTTGGTAAAGCCATCAAACTAGTGATACAAAGGATTATCTAGTTTTGTTTCGCAATAGTCAAAAAATATCGTCAACAAGGATTGAGATATGGTTAAGATTGTGGGTATCGGTGGCAGCTTGCGGAAAGATTCCTACAGCCAACTCGCATTAGAAATTGCAGCAAGGCGAGTCGAAGCATTAGGAGCAGAGGTAGAAATTTTAGATTTAAGGCAGATGCAGTTACCCTTTTGTCATGGGGGCGACGAGTATCCAGGCTACCCAGATGTAGAGAGGTTGCAGAATACCGTCCAGCAGGCTGATGGCTTAATTTTGGCTACACCGGAATACCACGGTAGCATTAGCGGCGTGCTGAAGAATGCTTTAGATTTGATGAGTTTCGACCAGCTAGATAGTAAAGTTGCAGGACTAATCAGCGTGTTAGGCGGTCAACCAAATAGCAATGCTCTCAACGATCTACGGTTAATTATGAGATGGGTTCACGCTTGGGTAATACCGGAACAAATTGCGATCGGACAAGCGTGGAAAGCTTTTGGTGCTGATGGCAAGCTATTGGATGAAAAATTGTCGCAACGCTTCGACCAATTCGCCCAAAGTTTAGTTGAGAATACGCGCAAATTGCGTGGTGTTTCCTAAAAGTAGGGGCGCACAGCCGTGCGCCCTTAACACATTAATGATGGTGATGATGTCCGTCGTGGTGATGATGTCCGTCGTGATGGTCGTGGTGATGGTGGTGAGCGGACACAACCGCTAACTGAGGATTAACTGAGAGTGCCTGCTCTGATAACAGTGCTGCGATTTGAGGATTCGCCCATTCTGCTGCCATTTGTAGAAAACGAGAATGAGCATTTACACAAGGCATTTGCACGTAGCTAATTGTGGAATGCTTGCGACGCAAGTTGTGAATGATGTGATCCACGTCTAGTAGAGTTTCATGATTTTCTGTGGCAAAACCAATTGGCATGAAGACGATCGCCGTTGCGCCCAAATCGATCAGATTTTTTGCTGCTTGAAATGCATTTGGCTGCGTCCATTCAATGAGAGGAGTATCGTGGTTGAGCCAGCCTACAGAGATCAGTGGATAGCGGTGGATGAGTTGTTCTCTAACTAGTTCGTATAGAGCTTCACTTTCTGCAATCCCCGACGTGAAACCCTTGGCTTTGTGGGGACAACCATGATTCATTAACACGATGCCGATCTGGGAAGGTAAGTAAGCAGACGCAAGCTCGGCGGCGATTTTTTCTTCTACCAACTGCGCCATCAAATTGATGTAGGCAGGTTCGTTGTAGAAAGAAGGAATATAGCGTTGTCCCTTCAGCCAGTGTTCTTCACCATCAGCTAACTTTGCTAAGGCATTATTGACTTGTTCGACAGCAATACCGCTAGTAAAAATAGAATCGACAACCAGTAGAGGATAAATCAGTAGTTTGTCAAATCCTTGTGCCTTGATTTCTGTGAGAACTTGCTCTGGAAGGTAGGGAGCGCAAAAGTTAAAGGCTTTAAAAACTTGAACGCGATCGCCCCATTTAGCTTGTAGCTCTTGCTCGATCCCCGCCCGTTGCTGCTCGAAAATCGCATTATGGGGCGAAACAAAGTGATTGTGTTGATGCTGCCACTCGTGCAAGTCAAACATTGCCAATAGCTTTGCTAAAGGCGGGTAGATCCACGTTGGCACGGGGGCAAACTTAGCTGTAAGTAGATTTAAAGCTTGTTCGTTATAGTTGGCGAAATCTGCATAGCTTTCAACTTCACCATAACCCATTAGTAAAACGGCAACTCTGTCTTGGTTAGAATTTGGAGCTGGCGCTTGAGGTTGTTGTTTCTCTGGAGTTGCTACCAATTTCCTTGCCTCGCCTGAATAAATGTTCTGCCAGTCTTTGATGCTTGTAGCAGGGAGAGTACAAATTCTCATACCCCGCGATCGCTGGTACTACTCTTACTCACACTAGGTTAGCATCCCCTATGGGGGGATTGGTCTATCTATGGAGGAAATCTTTATGAAGGGGTGAGGAGCGAGGAGCGAGGAGCGAGAGGACAAGGGAGAGGACAAGGGGGATAAGGGGGAGAAGAGAGCTGAGGGAGCAACTACAAATTCAAAATTCACGCATTCAAAATTCACGCATTCAAAATTCAAAATTTCCCCACACCCCACACCCTTTCATCGCGCACCACTCACCACTCTCTTTCCCTCACTCCTCGCTCCTCACTCCTCGCTCCTCATTCAAGCAACGATCGCCCGATCGCGTCCTTCCTGTTTAGCGCGATAGAGAGCGGTATCGGCAGCTTTGAGAATGGCTTCTCCCTCTAATCCGTGTTTGGGAAAGCTAGCGACTCCTAAAGATAGAGTTATTGCTCCAACTGGTTGACCGGAAGATTCGACATGCAGTTGTTTGACAGCGGCGCGAATTTGTTCGGCACGTAATTGCGTTACTCCAAGGGAGGCTTCGGGAAGAATGAGCAGAAATTCCTCTCCACCGTAACGACAAGCAATATCCGAACCTCGGACGTAACTTTGCAAGCAGCGTCCTAATTCCCGTAACACGGCATCGCCAGCATCGTGTCCGAGAGTGTCGTTGATCCGCTTGAAGTAATCGACATCGAGCATGATGATGGAAAGTGGCTGTTGCTTGCGATCGCAACGTAGCATTTCCCGCTCTAAAGCTTCTTCCATATAACGTCGATTGAATAAACCAGTCAGCGAGTCGCGAATGCTCTGGTTTTTTAAAGTCTCGCGGAGTTTTAAATTAGCTAAAGTCGGAGCGATATGTTCTGCGACTCCAATCGCCAATTGCCTTTTGGCAGGGGAAAGAACGCCCTTCTCTAGCGAACCGAGATAAAGCACGCCGAAGGTTTCTCGATGTGCCATCAAAGGCACGCACAAGGACTCAGCTGGTAAGCTGTGGTGTACGTGTTTGCAGAGCAAACCATCGTCGGCATCATCAACCCAATGAGGTTTACCCAAGCGGAGCGCCCAACAATCATCGGGATTAAAAGCTTGCTGATTTGCTAAGAGGGGGACTCCCCAGGTAGCAACTGGTTCTAGTAAACTTTTCGTGTTGCGGTTGAGAAAAATTCCCCCCGATGCTTGCGGGAATAGAGATTGCACGAGTTGAGCTAGGGTAGTGCAAGCTTCTTCCAGCGTCAGACAAGCTTGGAGTACATCAACGGTATAGCTGAGGTAGGTAATTTCGTGGTTGCGCTGTTTGAGTTCGTTGACCCAATTACTCAGTTGCTCGTTAGCTTGCACTCTTTCTGCTTCCGCTTGCTTGCGTTCTGTTACATCAGTACCAGAGGCAATAATGTAACTAATTTTACCGCTGGCATCGTACATCGGTGTGAAAGCAAAGTCAATCGTGATGAAGCGATCGTCGCCTACTTTTGCTTCGCCTTCATAACGCACTTTTTCACCCTGACTGACGCGATCGATTGCCGATCGCAACTGAGCTTGTACGGTAGGAGAGTAAGACCACCAGTAAGTTTGAATCAGGGATTTACCCAAAACATCTTTGGGCTGAAGATCGGCTGCATCTAATAAAGCTTGATTGGCTTCGATCAGCGTGCCATCAGCCGAGAGAACGGCAACAAAGGAGAATAAGCTATTGATAATGTTACGTAAATGCTGTTCGCTGTGACGCAGGCTTTCTTCAGCAGTGGCATGAGTCGTAACGTCCATCCCACAGGCGATCGCGTACTCTACTAACCCTTGGCGATCGCGCAGGATCGTATTTGTCCAAGCAATGCGGCGAGTGTGACCATCACGGTTGAGACAGTAACCTTCATATTGGCTTGCCGATTGACTGGTAAGTAAATTTTCCCAGTGAGTTTTGGGCGATTCAGCTTCACCAGGGAGCGAAAATAATTCCCAAAAAAACTTTCCTTTAACTTCTGTTGCCGTGCGAGCGGTCATTTCTTCGCAGGTGCGGTTACAGCGAAGAATTTTCCCTTGCGGGTCGAGAACCAAAATTAAAGCGCCAGAGGTATTGAGGATTGCTTCCGAAAAATCTCGTTCCTGGGCGATCGCTTCGGTCATCTGCTGGCGCTCTCTGATTTCGCGATCTGTAAAACCGTAGACTCCAGTTAAGAGCAACATATTCAAACAAATAGCAGCAGCAAAGGCAAACATGGATTGACGAGTGCGCGTAAATTCTGCTTGCGACTGCTTCTGTAACAGAGTGTACTCCGTGCTTTCCATGTCTTGGACGATCGCTTCAATTTTATCTGCGATCTGCTTCGATTTCTCTAACAGGGTAGTTTGGGAAGCAGCTGTGGCTCCTTTGGTTTTTCTTAAAAAAGTTGCTTGTTCGATTTCCGTAATTTTTTGCTCGATTAAAGGTTGCAGAGTTGACAAACGGCGCTGTTGGTGAGGATTGTTGCCAGTTTCCTGCTGAAGATGGATGACTTTGGTTTGAATATCTCTTGCCGCGTCGTAGTACGGTTCTAAATAGCTAGGTTGTCCAGTAGCGATATAGCGATGTTTGGCGATCGTTGCCTTCTGCATGGAGGCATGGATCTCTTTCAAGTCTTCGAGGACGCGATAGTGCTGGATTTGCTTGTCGTGATTGCGTCCTAGACTCGTCAGAGTGTGATGAGAAACTGCTCCTACTCCAACTAACGTTGCTGAAGCTAAACCCAAGCCAAGCGCCATGCGGGTAAAAAAGCGCTTGTTACTTGAATGTTGGCGATTGACTGCCGGTGTCGATGCAAGGCGATCGCTTCTCTGTGCCAACAACTTCACAACTTGACGACCTAAAGACTGCAATGCTTCTATCTGCTGCACATCAAGTTCTCGCGCCGTGCGGTCGATCGCGCACAAACTCCCAATTGCGTATCCTTCCGCAACAATCAGGGGAACGCTAGCATGAAAGCGAATGTAGGGCTGAGAACAAACTAAGGGATGAGTAGCAAACTGAGAGTCTGTTGAAGCATCGCTGACAACGAAAACTTCTTTTTGTTGTAGCGCTCGTCCGCACAACGCCAGATCGCGCGAGAGGGACTCGATCTGCCAACCAAAACACGCCTTAAACCACTGGCGATCGAGATCGATAAAACTAATGCTAGCAATGGGAACACCACAAATTAACGCTGCCAATTGCACAACTTCATCAAATTCTGGTTCTGGCGGTGTATCGAGAATTTGACACCGATGGAGAGCTGCTAGTCTGGCGGCTTCATCTTCTAGCAGCGTTGAATTTCCAATAAAAGATTTTGTTTTTGATAACTTTTCTGCTGAGGCATTCAGCCGTTGGTGGGCGGCGGTAATCATCTAAACTCTAGATACTTAAAAACAAGGTTTGTATTCTTCAAAGTTTCGTTTCGAGAAGCCAGGAGTAACTACAGTAAGAACACTGAAAGACTTCTTAAAACTTTCTAAATTCAAGTCATGAAAGTCGTTATTTGTGCGGGAATCCACGATTTGCATCTGACTCAAGCGTTAATCACAGCCTTCGAGTCAAGTTTTACCCCTCTATCGCAGCTAAAAGAAACGGGAAATTTACTGGTTTATTCTCCGCCATATCCGTATTTATCCCTATCTGCTGTAGGCATTTTACAGTTTCTTCACGATCGCCTCGGCAGTTCAAAAACAGCGCCGCCGTTGATTTTCCTCGGTTTTAGCGCTGGAGTCGTAGGCGCACTTGGTGCAGCCTGGGGATGGCAGCTCATGGGAGGCAATGTACGAGCGGCGATCGCGGTAGACGGATGGGGAGTGCCTTTATTTACCAACTTTCCCTGCTATCGCCTCAGCCACGATTACTTTACCCACTGGAGTTCCGCCCTCTTAGGTGAGAGCAACGATAGCTTTTATGCCGATCCGCCAGTAGAGCATTTGGTACTATGGCGATCGCTGCCAACAATTACAGGTTGGTGGGTACACTCAGATGAGAGTCACGCACAACACCGCACTTACCTGACGGCAGCTGAATTTTTGTCTATGCTTTTAAAACGACATGAGAACGAGGGAGTGGCTAGTGGCTAGTGGCTGGTGGAACCAGAATCGATCCCTTGTCTCCCTATTACCCGACTCCCGTACGGGCTGGTTTTCCAAACGAACTCTGATACTAACTACAGACTTTGGGTAAACCCGCCCCCTACAATTCCCTGCTCCCTGCTCGATCGCTCCCTGCTCCATAATCTAAATGTTTCCCACCGAACCGCCTGCTAACACAAATGGGTTTCGCGCCCTGTTGCACAACCGAAATTTTATGCTGCTGTGGATCGGGCAACTACTGTCCCAGCTAGCAGATAAAGTTTTTCTCGTCCTGACGATCGCCCTGTTGGAAAACTATCCCCTTGCCGCAGGTATAGAGGATACCAGGCGTTCTGACCTATTTATGGCGTTTACCCTACCAGCGATTCTGTTTGGTTCTGCTGGGGGTATCTTGGTCGATCGCGTGCCAAAAAAGCCGATCATGGTTGGTTCTGATGTGGTACGAGGGCTATTGACGCTGATGATCCCGCTTCTACCACGGCAATTTCTGATTTTGCTATTGCTGACTTTTGCGATTTCTACAGTGACGCAATTTTTTGCCCCCGCCGAACAAACAGCGATCCCCTTGCTAGTTAAAGCGAGAACAACTCATGTCTGCTAATGCTCTTTTCAGCAGCACGATGATGGGCGCGTTAATTGTTGGTTTTGCTGTGGGGGAACCGCTGTTAAGCTGGGCGAAATCTTCTTTGGGTAATTCAGGACAAGAATTAGTCGTGGGTGGATTATATCTACTATCGGCGGGGATCATGCAGTCGATAAGCTTTCAAGAACGCCAGTCCCCCAGAGAAGAACGACAGAAAAAAAATGCTTGGACTGAGTTTAAAGAGAGTTTGAGCTATTTGCGGCGAAATCGGCTCGTGTTGAATGCCATGTTGCAAATGACAACTTTGTATTGCGTATTTGCTGCTTTAACCGTGCTAGCAATTCGCCTAGCAGCAGAGTTTGGTTTGAAAGAAAAGCAATTCGGCTTTTTTCTGGCAGCGGCTGGGGTAGGTATGGTATTCGCTGCAGCGATTTTGGGTCATTGGGGCGATCGCTTGCATCACAAGCCTCTACCTTTGTACGGATTTTTGATGATGGCGTTTGTCTTGGGCATATTTACATTTACCCACAGTCTATTCCTTGCCTTGGGATTGTCTGTGTTGCTGGGTGTTGGGGCTGGTTTTATCGGCGTACCGATGCAAACCCTAATTCAACAGCAAACTCCACCGGAAATGCACGGGAAGGTATTCGGCTTTCAAAACCACGCGATCAATATTGCTTTATCCGCACCTTTGCTGATTACCGAAAGGCTAACCATTGCCTTTGGCTTACGCAGCGTTCTGATCGGGATGAGTGTCGCCGTCACCGCGATCGGGATCTGGGCGTGGCAAAATACTCGTAGAGTTTTGAAAGATGCAATTTAATTGGGGTGTAGAGAGCATAGATAGATGACAACTTTTACTGCTTAGATAGGGAACATAGGTTATGACAACCTTTACTGCGATCGTCGAGAGAGATAGGGATACTCAACTTTATGTAGGATATGTTCCTGGTTTTCCTGGAGCGCATTCCCAAGGCGAAACTCTCGATGAGTTACAAGAGAATCTACGTGAGGTCATTGAAATGCTTCTGGAAGATGAAAAACATATTTTCCAAACCGAGTTTGTTGGAATTCAACAAATTGCAGTTCGGTAGATTTATGAGCAACGTTCCCGTTTTAAAACCACAAGAGGTCATTCGGACACTGGAAAACCTTGGATTTGTTGAAATCCGCTAGATAAGGATCGCATAAGCAATTTAGACACTAACGATGGTCGAGGAACAACAGTTCCGTTTCACCAAGGACGCGATATATCACTCAGGCTACTAAGGCAGATTGCCAGCGATATTGATTTAACTATTGAAGAATTATTAAAGTTTCGATAGCGTAGAAGCAATAGCTAATGCTTTGTTACAAGTGACTAGTGATTTTTCCCCCAGTAGGCGACTCTCCCCTCGCTCCCCCAGCTCTTTTCCCCCGGCTCTCGACTCCCGCATAGATAAAACTTATCCTATGATTCAGCGCTTTTTATCTATGTCATGAGATCCTCAATATTAGACATTAGAGTAAATTTAATAATTAATCGGCAATTTAAAATACAAAATATAAATACAGGTATCCCCCTAGTTAACTAAGTACTGCGTGAGGTTTCCCGTGCGAGCATCTCGTACCCACAGTGTTTCCATCAAAAACGGTCATCTGAATTCATCGGCAATTTCTACTACGCCTCTAGTTACGCCCAAACGGGCGACTGGGGCTTATGCTCTAATTGACAGTCTCAAGCGTCACGGAGTCGAACATATTTTTGGCTATCCTGGCGGAGCAATTTTACCAATTTACGATGAGCTATATCGGGCGGAGGCTGCTGGTGGGATTCAACATATTTTGGTCAGACACGAACAAGGCGCAGCTCATGCAGCTGATGGCTATGCCCGTGCTACTGGTAAAGTAGGCGTGTGTTTTGGCACTTCTGGACCTGGGGCAACTAACCTAGTGACAGGAATTGCTACAGCCCATATGGACTCGATTCCGATGGTGATTATAACGGGACAAGTCTCCCGCGCCGCAATTGGCACGGATGGGTTTCAGGAAACTGATATTTATGGCATTACCCTGCCAATCGTCAAACATTCCTACGTGGTGCGCGATCCCGCTGATATGGCGAGGATTGTGGCGGAAGCTTTCTACATAGCTAGTACGGGTAGACCAGGACCAGTTTTGGTTGACGTGCCGAAAGATGTGGGGCTAGAAGAATTTGACTACGTACCTGTAGAACCAGGAACGGTGAGGTTGACTGGGTATCGCCCTACTGTCAAGGGAAATCCCCGCCAAATCGTGCAAGCAGTGCAGTTGATCCGGGAGAGCCAGCGCCCATTACTATATGTGGGAGGAGGCGCGATCGCCTCTGGCGCACATGCAGAAATTCGACAACTGGCAGAAATGTTCCAAATTCCCGTCACCACAACTTTGATGGGCAAAGGGATTTTTGACGAACACAATTCCTTGGCTGTGGGAATGTTGGGAATGCACGGTACGGCATACGCCAATTTTGCCGTGAGTGAGTGCGATTTATTAATTGCTGTTGGGGCAAGATTTGACGATCGCGTGACTGGTAAATTAGATGAGTTTGCTTCCCGCGCTAAAGTCATCCACATCGATATCGATCCAGCGGAAGTTGGCAAAAACCGCGCCCCAGAAGTGCCAATTGTCGGCGACGTGCGGACAGTTTTAGTCGAGTTGCTGCGGCGATGTCAGGAAACAGGGGGATGTCAAAATCCTAACCAAACTCAAGCATGGCTCAAGCGAATCGAGAGTTGGAAAGAAGATTATCCTCTAATCGTGCCGCGTCACGCCGATCGCCTCTCACCCCAAGAGGTGATTGTAGAACTGAGCCAGCAAGCACCGAATGCTTACTATACTACCGATGTCGGACAGCATCAAATGTGGTCGGCGCAATTTTTGAAAAATGGTCCCCGTCGCTGGATCTCCAGTGCAGGTTTGGGAACAATGGGTTTTGGAATGCCGGCGGCTATGGGCGCGAAGGTGGCATTGCCCGATGAAGAGGTGATTTGCATTAGTGGCGATGCGAGTTTCCAAATGAATTTACAAGAACTGGGAACTTTGGCACAGTTTGGCATTAATGTCAAGACCGTAATTATCAATAACGGTTGGCAAGGAATGGTACGTCAGTGGCAACAAGCATTCTACGGAGAGCGTTATTCTTCCTCGAATATGGAACCTTCAATGCCAGATTTCGAGCTGCTGGCTAAAGCCTACGGCATCAAAGGAATGGTAGTTTCTACGCGAGAGGAATTAGCTACGGCGATCGCCCAAATGCTAGCTCACGATGGTCCCGTCTTGATGGACGTGCATGTCAATCGCGAAGAGAACTGCTACCCAATGGTTCCTCCTGGTAAGAGCAACGCTCAAATGGTAGGTTTACCAAAACAACCTAAAGCTGAAAAAGCTGTAGAGGTCGTCCATTGCAGCAATTGCGGCGCACAAAATCTCTCGCGCAATAACTTCTGTCCTGAGTGTGGCACGAAGATTTAAGTTGGTAAGGGGAATGGGTAATGGGTAGTTGGTAGTTGCAATTGCCCATTATCAAAAAGTAGTTTCAGCTTGAAATTGGCACGTTTTTAAATGCACCTGTATCTGGAATAAAAAGATCGATCGCCGTCACACCTTCCGGTATTCTCAACCACACGTAAGCGTCTGATGAGGCATTTTTCCGCACAAAGTACAAATTAACGCTGCCTGACGATCGCTTATAGTCTACTGGTTCGTAAGTTTCACTAGTATCGGGATTACGGGCTTTCGTGCCTGCTACATTAATTGCGTCGCTAGGGCTGACTTCAGAAGTAAGGCGACGGATTCGCATTTGTACGTTGACTACATCGCGAGTTTTTGCCTCTGGATCTGTGATTCGCTTGACAGCTAATAACTCTAATTTCGCTTTATTGCCAATAGCAGATTGGACGAATTGTCCCGGTTGAATCCCACTTGTAGCGGCGGGTGCAGTTGCTGTAGTGTCAGATGCAGCAGACGACACTGGCGTTGTTGTCTCTGGTTGAGAAGTTCCTGATGTGCCAGTGCTAGCGTTACTGCTAATAGCAGCGATTTTTTCTTGCAGCGTAAACACTTGATAGGCAGTGAAGCCACTAAAACCCAATGCCAAAATTGAGAGTATAACAGCTATACCAGATAAAAAATTACTCATAGTCTATCGTTGTCAATCTTTGTGCTAGTGCTGAATTAAAATGCGATCGCCTATTATGTCCCACAAGTAGAGTTGTTGGTACTGCGATCGCAGCTAATAGATATAGTAAAAACCTAGTTTATGCCTCACAACTCCCTAGTAACGGGCGCACAGCAGTGCCCCCCTACTGACTCCCGCTAATTCTGACTAATCGGCACATTTCTAAACGTTCCCGTCTCTGGGATAAAAAGATCGAGAGTATTAACCCCCTCTGGTACTTGTAGCCAAACATAAGCATCCGAATAAGTTTGCGGACGCAGATAAAATAAGAATACTGGATTAGTGGCTCGATTTAGAAAGTCAAAGGCTCTGTAAGTCTCGCTAGTTTCGGGGTTACGGGCTGTAGTGGCGCTGACGGTAATTACGTCCTGAAAATTTGGCTGTTTTGTACCCAGCCGCCAAATCCGCATTTTGACATTCACAACATTGCGAGTTGCCAATTCGGGATTATTCAAGCGTTGTGCTGAAATGACTTGAACTTGCGCTTTATTATCCAAAGCTTTACGAATCAAGCCGTTTGGTTGCATTATCAAGCTACCAGTCGCCTGCATTGCTGTTGTATTTGGAGTTGCAGGGCGAGAAACTACTCTAGTAAATTGATTTGCAGTCGCGATCGGCACATTTTTAAACGGCGTAGTTTGATCGACAAACAGATCGATTGTCGTGACTCCCTGCGGTACGTCGAGGACGACATAAGCATCTATGGGTTTATCCTGACGCAGTTTACTGAGTGAAATTCTACCTGAAGATCGCCGCATGAAATCAGTGGCTCGATAGAATTCGCTGGTTTCAGAATTGCTTGCCATAGTCGAACCAACGCTAATCGTACCTTCTATAAGTGGCGTATCTGTGAGTTTTTCAATCTGCATTTCCACATTAACTTCATCTGGCTTGCCAGGGATTCTTTTGACGGCAATAATCGTGACTTGGACTTGATTGCCAAAAGCGGTTTGGACTAAATTGGCTGCTGGAACTTTTGTTGCAGGTGGTACGGAGAATAGATCGCGATGGCTGCCTTTGTCAATTTGAGTGGTGGAGAATAATTTTAAATATTGGGCAAATAATAATCCGCCAATAATGGCGCTACAAATTCCAATAACCAGGGCGATCGCCAATAAAAAGTACGTTTTACTCTCGCGATCGCTGCTTTGAGCCAAATTTGGTATGCTAAGAGTCTTTTTGTCAGGCGATTGTTTAGCGATTTGTACTTTAGTCATATAGTTTTAATCGTCTGTACGCATTTCATCGTCTACACGCAGTCGGCAGTAATTATACGGGTCGGAGATTAAGTAAATCGTACAATATGTATCAGCAAAAACATGATGAAATCTGCTCTTAGAGATATTGTCAAACCAGTTAGCCTACTGCTAACAATTGCCAACGCTCAGATCTACTTGATGTTGCCAGCCATAGCCAATAAGATTCCACACGCATCTTTACCACATGCATCTTTAAATGCATCCTTCAAAATTGTCCAGCAGCCTTTACGTAACGCAACAAATGCCATTTGTCCAGCTCAATTAGAAACAGCGATCGCCACGGCGATCGATCGCCCCCAACTCAATCGCGCCCGTTGGGGAATTCTAGTCCAAACCGTGAATCGCGGCGATCTGCTATACAGCCGGGACGCTCAAAACTATTTCATTCCAGCATCTAACGTCAAATTATTCACAACCGCTGCCGCTTTGCAAAGACTGGGTTCGCAATTTCAAATTCGCACTTCTGTTTATCCCACGATCGCAGGTGGTTTACGAGTTATCGGTCGCGGCGACCCTAGCTTAACCGACATCCAGTTGCAAGCATTAGCAAAACAGGTAAAACAGCAGCAATTTCATCGCATCAGCCAGTTAGTGGCAGAAGATGATTATTTTCAAGGTGCGATCGTTAACCCCAGCTGGCAATGGGAAGATATACAAGCAGACTATGGCGCACCTGTCAATAGTTTGATTTTGAATCAAAATACTGTCAAGTTAACTGCGATACCACAACAAGTCGGTCAACCCCTACGCCTCAATTGGTCTGACTTGAGAGAGGGTATGCAATGGCAGATCGAAAATGAAGCGATCGCCGTTCCCGCGTCTAAATCTTCCCTTAACGTCAGCCGCGACTCAGGTGCAGCAATACTCAAAGTCACCGGACAGATGGGAATTGATGCACCATCTGAATCAATAAATTTAGCGGTGGTCGATCCAAAAGCGCATTTTTTACGTCACTTTCAGCGCAGTCTTGCCCAAGCAGGAATTACGTTATCACCTGGGAACGAGCTAGTGCAACAACAAGAGCGGCAGTCTACCCTCGGACTGCGGGAGATAGCATTTGTCGTCTCGCCACCGCTATCAGAGTTATTAGTGGAGACAAATCAACAGAGTAACAATCTCTATGCTGAAGCTTTATTGAGAATACTGGGAGTGAGGGTACAGCTAACGCCTACGACACGATCGACGGCTGAAATTGGCTTGCAGAATGTCAAAGAGACTTTGACTACCTTGGGTGTCGATCCTACTGGTTACGTGCTGGCAGATGGCTCGGGGTTATCGCGGCAAAATTTAGCTAGTCCAGTTGCGATCGCCCAAACTCTCAGAGTGATGGCAAATTCACCCCTTGCTACTGTATATCGTACCTCTTTACCGATAGCTGGCGTGAGCGGCACTCTGAAAAGTCGCTTTCAGGGTACAACTGCGCAAGGAATTGTCTTAGCAAAAACAGGGACGATGAGTGGTGTTGTTGCCTTGTCTGGATATATCAATCCTCCCAATTACGAACCTTTAGTTTTTAGTATTATTGTCAATCAATCTGACCAGCCTGCATCAGTTTTGCGACAGACAATCGATCGCATCGTGTTGTTTTTAACTCGTTTGCAGCGCTGTTAGTTTAAATTTAAACCCTAATTCAAAACTCGATAATTCTACCTTGACTGAGAGAACCGTTTTCATATTCGCTCAGTTTATTACTAATCGATTGATACCCGTGCGATCGCACGACATCTTAAAATTCACTCATAATAAGTAAGAGCAAAAACTAATTGTAGTAGAATCGTGACCGCATTAGTCAATAACTCAACTTCTCTTTTCCGTCTCTCACCTTTAATTCGGATTACACTGCTGAGTCTATACATAGCCCTCACCATACCATTGCCATTTTTAGCAAAAGTGACAGCCGCACCAGTTCCTCCAATTTGGCTTTGGATAGGAATTAGTGGGACTTTAAAACTTTCTAAGCCCAAAGATAGCCTGACTTGGCTTTGTGAGCGGCAAATACGTTGATGTGG